>PXAI01000008.1 GCA_003567135.1 Balneolia bacterium
ACGAAAAAAGTACAGCAGGAAATTGGCGCCGGCGGCCTGATCTACATTAAGAATAACGAGGATGAAGTGTATTCCTCCGTTTCCAAATTCGTTAGTGCAGAGATGATCGGTGATATCGTAACGGAAAGCGGCGCGGCAAAGGGGGATCTGATCCTGATCCTTGCAGGCCCGCAAAAAACAGTTTACGACCAGCTTGGCGCGCTCAGGCTGATGGTTGCGAAGGATTACGATCTGATCGATACATCAAAAAATAATCTGCTCTGGGTTACCGATTTCCCGCTTCTCGAATTTGATGAGGAGGACGGACGTTACTACGCGATGCACCATCCGTTTACATCACCGATGCCGGAAGATGTGGATAAAATGGACAGCGATCCCGGAAATGTTCGCGCCCGCGCTTACGATCTGGTGATGAACGGCAGCGAAATTGGCGGCGGTTCCATTCGTATCCACGAATATGATATGCAGGAGCGGATGTTCCGCCTGCTTGGAATTGGCGAAGAAGAAGCCCGCGAAAAATTCGGTTTTCTGCTTGATGCGTTCAGCTACGGAGCACCGCCGCACGGTGGAATCGCCCTCGGCCTCGACCGGATCGTGATGCTGCTTGCCGGTGCGAAAAGCCTGCGTGAGGTCATCGCATTCCCGAAAAACCAGAAAGCGCAAAGCACGATGGATAACTGCCCGGATGTGGTTGACAAAACCCAGCTCGATGAACTCTACATCCAGCTGAAACCGATTCAGCAGAAGTAGAAAACGACGTAATGACCGATCAGCTTCGCACGATGGGAATTGATGGCTGCCGCGCCGGGTGGCTGGCCATCTGTCTGGATGAAGGCCGTGAAAGCCACCATCTCATCCGGACTCCCGGCGATCTGGCGGCATTTTTTTACGCGTCTGACGTCACACTGATTGATGTCCCCATAGGCTTGTCAGACGACAGCTCAACCCGCATGTGCGACGATCTGCTGCGAAGAATTCTGGGTCCGGAATACCGGAGCTCCGTCTTTTCGCCGCCCGTCCGCGATGCCCTGATGTTCGACGATTACAAAGCCGCGTGTGACCTGAACAAACAGCGATCCGGCAAGCGATTCTCGATTCAGGCGTGGAACATCGTGCCGAAAATCAGAACGGTGGATACCATTTTACAGCAGGAAAAACAGCTTCAGGGATCGGTTTTTGAGTCGCACCCCGAACTGCTTTTTAAAAAACTGAACCGCGGCGGACCGTTACTGCCGAAGAAGAAAACGAAAGAGGGAATTGAGGCGCGTCGTACGCTGCTTTCCGGCGTCTCCGAAAAAGCGGCTGAGATTGAGGAAGAGATTCGCGCAAAGTTCAGGAAGTCAGAAGTAAAAGATGATGATATTCTGGACGCCCTGGTACTTGCCCACGCTGCCGCGCAAACCTCGCAAAAACCGCTCCGTTCGCTTCCCATCCCCCCTGAAAAAGACCGCACCGGTCTGGGAATGGCAATTCATTTTGTTTGAGTGCGCAAAAGCATTGCGCCATAATTGTATCTGAACAACCAGATTCGACACCAGCCGACAAGAGTGAAGTGACGTAATATACGCTGCGTTGAGCTAAGAAAAACAATGCTTTAATTTCTCCCCCTTTCGAAGGGGGCTGGGGGGATGATTCTTTCGCTTTGCCCAGATACGAGATCTCATTTTGAGAATATTCAGTTCCCGTGAAACCGTCTTTTTTTAGTTGCTAAAGCAGATCATCCCCTTTACCTAATTCGCAAGGGGGATGATCTACATTGCAACTCTATTAACCAATTTTCACGATCAGTTATGTGAGTGTCTATTTCACCAGGGTCATTTTTTTAACATGAACCGTTGATCCTGCCTGTAATCTGTAGAGGTAAACACCACTTGCCAGATTTTGGGCATCGAACGTTACGGTATGCGTACCGGCACTCTGCAGCTCATTAGCTAATATGGCCACGAGCTGTCCCTGAATGTTGTACACTTCAAGTCGAACATCGGCAGACTCTGGTAAGTCATAGCTGATTTGAGTTGTCGGGTTGAACGGGTTCGGGTAGTTTTGGCTAAGGGATATTTTTCGCGGCAGATCTTCACCGGGCTCAACACTGGTAAACATTGCCGTTGTGAAACTCCATACCGCCGACCACTCGCCGGAACCGTTTTCATTCACAGCCCGGACTCGCCAGAAATAGGTTGTCAGCTCTTCAAAATCGACCAGATCGGTAACGTCGATCATGTTGTCTTCAATATCACCAACTTCAGCGAAAACATCCTCAAAATCATCTGAAGCAGAAATTTGCATCGTGTAGGAATCCGTATTCTCTGTTTCATCCCAGATGAAGACAAAATCCTCTACGTCGGTTGCCTCATTTTCAGGAGAAACGAGCGTTGGCGCATCCGGAATAACCGGCGCGTCAACTTCATTGCCTTCCAGGGCAACGTTGTTAAAGGTGACTCGGTTGCCGTCTTCCGCTTCGCCATTGGGTACGTCGAAACGAATACGCACTTTGAAATGCTCGTTATTTGCCGCTTCTTCGATATCGGAGAAATCTACGAAGTAGAGCTGGTACTGATCGGTCATGAGCGGTTTATAGCTGTCAGACTCTGAAAGCAATTCGTTTGTCCATTCGGGATTATCGGCAGAAACAGAATACTCAATAAAGAGTCCTTCCGCGGCGCCTTCATCTTTTGCTGCAAAACTGAACAGCAGATTTTCAAATCCAACCGAAGGCATGTGGAAAATCATGGTGTTTTCACCATTCGGTCCTTCAAATGGCTGGGTGATCTGAATACCACGCATTTCGGAATCCTCAAACTGAATATCCTGATTGCCATCCGGGCGATAGTTTAGCTCGGTTGGCCGGTTTCTCCGCTCCATGGAACCTCTTCGGTCCGTATCAGGATATCCTTCGAGGGATGACATAAACTCGAGCGTGGCATCGGTATCCTCCGGGAAAACCGGGTTGATGAACTCCAGTTCGGTATTATTCGGAACATCATTTCCAAAGAACCAGAAATATGCCAATTCTTCCCTTTCTGCGGTTTCGAAATTAGCAGTGAGGTGCAGATCATTTTCAGGCATTTCGAACGTGTATTCCAGATCAGTGCTAACCTGCGTTTCGTCGTCGAACCATCCCTCAAAAATGAATCCGGTATTTGGGGAAACTGATACGGTTACGCTTTCGCCGACCTCAAAGGTTCCTTCTCCATCCAGTACCGCAGCACCCGATATGTTTGTATTAAGAGTGAGTTCATAGGTTACAGGATCAGCGATGATTACTGTGGCAGTATATTCAGCCTCAGATCCATCTTGAGCTGTTACGGTATAGGTAACCGGTTCTGAGAAATCCTGCGCCACGCCGGAAGCCGGATTCAGGTCTGCACCAGTAAATTCAATAGTGGGTACAAGCTCAGTAACGTCTGTTCCGACTGGAACTGTGGCCGTAATGGTAAGCAGTTCCTGATCAATCACTCCGACTATTTCAGGTGTAAAATCCTCAAACACAAACGAGGTGATTTCTTTGGTTTCATCCACCGCAATTCTCGCAACAGCCAGGAAACCTGAAGATGTAAAACCTTCTGTTGAAAGGATAACGCTTCCTGTAACGCTGCCGCCAATACTTGCTCCATTCAGCAGGATTCGCAGCTCTTCGGGGTTTTCTACTTCATCAGGTAGCTGAAGGGCGATATTGGCCGAATTCAGAACGGCATTATCTGAGTAATCGAATGCGTAGTATACTTCCCCGAAAAACTCATTATATCCATCTGGTAATTCGAAGGGCGGGTCTGAAAAATCATCCGCGCTGAGTGCTTCCAGCGTATACGTTACTTCATCATCGGTATTGTGATCAAGAAAGAGTGCTGCCGGCCAGTACGTATCCGTACCGAGAGGATATTCTAAAACTAAATCACCTTCCTGAGCCGCGGCTCTTGTAAGTGATCCGTTTATAAAGCGATCCTCGTTAACGCCTGTGATTTCAGCATCGGCACCAACCTGAAGGAGGGCGTCGGTTTCAACAGAAATAATTCCGCTTTCAAATACAAGCTCATCATTAATAAAGAGAGTGCCTGAAAGTGACATCCCCAGCGGATTATTTAGTACAAAAATGTCAAAGTCGGCAACAGATGAATCGAACGTTTGTGCGTCCGTGCCGTTCATGGTGAGTTTATTGATAGAATCTACTGAGCCGGCAAATCCGTCTTCAATAATAAAATCGCCACCTACAAAAACCTCATTATCGTAAAAACGAATGCGCCCGTCGGCACCGGACTCAACAATGAAATCGCCTTTGATTGTAAAGACGTCCGTTGAGCCGTCGCGGAAACGGAACTGGCCGTCGGTATTGGCAACCCGTACGATAATGTTATTGAGTTCAGCTACAGGATTGTCACTATCGTTATCATTATCGCGAATATTGAAATTGTTATCATCACCACTTCCGTTTACGATACCTTCTTCTGTTCCCGCGAGAATAAGCGTTCCGGTAAAGTCATAGCTGCCGTCTCCGTCGATATTCACGCTGTTTCCGGCATATATGGTTTGTCCGTTATCGGCCAGGCTTGCGGAACCTGAAATATTGAACGTCAGCTGACTGTCCGTTGAGATGGTTGTTCCGCCGTTACCGGCATCTAATTCAAAACTCCCTTCGGATTTAATGACACTGATTTCATAACTGCGGAAGATGTTTCCGTTTGCCGAAATAACCTGGTTTCCTGATCCGGTGAAGAAAAACTCATACTCATCAAAACCTCTTGACCGGGGCATCGTTACGGCCCCTTCAAGGGATAAATTGCCGGTTACGGTTATATCTCCGTCGCCTGAAAATACCGGATTGATGTTATCGATAACAAGATTTCCAAAAGTAGTATAGGGGATTTGAACTGCATCACCGGAAAATATTACTGTGGAGCCGGATTCAGCGGAACCCAGATCAGGCTGATCAGCATTCTCAAGTTGCAGCACGGCATCGGATTTAACGTCAACAAGAGCATCAAAAGCAGCTTGAACGATCAGGGATCTGCCTTCAGCTACGATTACTCTCGATCCGGATCCTGATACTTCCCAGGCGCTGGATAAAGTTGCGGCAGCGGCATTGTTATCTACTACAAAAATCTGGCTGTCTGATGTGAAATCCACGGGGTTGTCGCCGGTTCCGTCTTCGTTACGTCCCCAGGATGCGATGTTTGTTAAGTCACCGGTTCCGTCGTAGTAATACGTCGTAAGGCCGGAAAATGGCGCACCGTCGAGGGCAACGTTGTTGAAGGTTACTCTTTCGCCGTCATTTTCGGTGCCGTCTTCCACATCGAAGCGAACACGGACTTTAAAATTCGGGTTATTAGCCGCTTCCTCTATACCGGTGAAGTCAACCGTGTAAACCTGGTACGTATCTGTTTCTAAAGACTGATTTATCTCACCGGCATCTAACCCTGTGGTAATCCAGACCGGATCACCGCTGACAACAGAGTAGTCGAATATCAATCCTTCAGCGGCGCCCTCATCCATAGCTGCTAACGTTAACACAATATCCTCAAAACCAGCTGTGGACATATTGAAAACCATCGTGTTTTCGCCATTTGGGCCTTCAAAGGGTTGCTTAACCTGGATAGCACGCATACCAGAATTGGCAAATGGGATGTTGTTGTTACCCTCAGGCCGGTAGTTGAGTTCAGTAGGCCTGTTTGTGCGCTCCATGGCACCATCACGGTCTGTATCCGGATAGCCTTCTAATGATGACAAGAAAATGAGCTCAGCGGTCGTGTTAGTCGAAAAAACCGCATCAATAGATTCCAGTTCGGTGTTATTCGGTAAATCGCTGCCAAAAAAGAAAAAGTGAATAAGTTCTCCGGTAGTTTCATTTTCTTCACCCGGCTGGTTTGGCGGGCCGGGTAATCCGGGTTGATTACTCTGGGCCACTGAATAGTTTGGCATCATAAGAATGTATCCAGCCAAAAAGAGAGACGCAGTCAGTACGTACATCAGTTTTTTCATATCGCCATTATTTTATATGTAGGTTTGGACATTAAATTGCGGATAATGTGCAAATATTATGCGATTATTCCAATGCACGGTTTTTGCAATGAATTGAGAATAAATCCTATAATCACTTGCCTGACAATAGTATAAAACCTTTGTGTTACTATTAGATTAAGTTTGAAAATTTTGTGAGCAGGGATTAATCCGGATGTTTTCCGATTGAAGGCGAAGGTATTAAATCCTGTGTAAGAACACTCGATGTGACCAGAGTATGTATTTTCTGCTTCACTGCAGTCAGCGTGTGTACTTCAGTTCGGGTTCTTAATTCCCCATCACGCTTTCCTGAAGCCGTCACTTCACCAACCCCCCCTTTTTCTCTTTGGAGCCTTTTTTAGATATCAACCCGGCATCCTGAATTTTTCTCCCAAGTTCATCATCTGAAGCCAGTTCTAAAATATCCTTATT
This sequence comes from Balneolia bacterium, assembly GCA_003567135.1. Classification (GTDB taxonomy): domain Bacteria; phylum Bacteroidota; class Rhodothermia; order Balneolales; family Cyclonatronaceae; genus PXAI01. The sequence goes on from PXAI01000008.1 coordinate 6,424, forward strand.
CAGACCCAGAGCGGTAAGAACCTGGAAATAGTTTCCCATCGCCACGCCCGGATCACCTTTTTCTATTCTCCACAGAGTTGATGTGCCAATATCAGCACGTTCTGAGATCTGCTCAGCACTCAATTTTCTTCGTAATCGTGCTAACTTGAACTGTTCTCCGACTTGTTGGAGCATCCGTTCATGTTTGGGAAGTAATATGGGGCGTTTTTTATTCATAACATTTCATATGTGAAATAAAATATACGGTTTATATATCAAATATGAAACTTTACAGGACTGTCTCAAAGCCCGTCATCAAATAACGGCTTATCCACCGTATCGATAATTACCGTATGGAATTCCGTATCGAACCACTTATGAAATAGTTTTAGTGTCAGAGGTTTGGGCCAGAGATCCGGATCAGTGTACCATCCTTCCAGCTCTGATTCGAATAGATTTTTGAAATTCATTCTGATCCAGGCTTGCTGCGTCTCTTCAAAGTCACCATCTTTAACAGGATCGGCTTCATTGATCCATTGGATGGCAGGTTTTTTGTATCGAAGTATTAGTGCAGTTCGGTTGACCATGTGGTTGGTTTTGGATTCGTTTTAAGTAACCTGAGTTTAAAGTATGAAATCTGTTCTTCCCTGCATAAGGAAACCAGTTTTCAGCCCTTATAAATCTGCTCCTGATGCCAGTTTAAAATAGTCTGGATTAATACACTTTGATGTCTTAGGATAATTCCCTTAAAACCCCACCCTCACATATCCCCAACCACCACAACCGGTCCGCCCGAACGATCCCGGGTAAAGTGCAGATGCGCCTGATCGCCCATTTTCAGGCCCAGTTTTTTGAAAAGCGTATCGGTGCTCTCGGGGAAATCGCGCCGGTGAATGTGTGCCCGGCTGATGCCATTCTGTTTGAGGAATTTTTTGACGGATTTTTGCTGCCAGGAAAGCACCGCTCCGATTTTATGACACCGGCACGTTTTATTGATCACCTCCGGCGGCTCATTTCTGCTGATCAGATAACCAGTTCGTTCGTGCATCAGAAATACGTTATTCCCGTCAGCCAGCCGGTGCGTTAATCCGGCTTTGATGATGGCCGCGTCGGGTTCGCAAATCCATCCCGATAGCGGGGCTTCAGCCGGAATGATAAGCGGCTCAGAATTCCATCCTGAAATAAAGCCGGATTCTGCTCCTGAACCACGCAGCTCGCTAATTACGTTTCCCGGTTTATCCAGAAGCACAGCCAGGGTTTCCGTCTCCGGCGCATCATCCCGGCCGATTTCTGCGATTACTTCCTTTACCTCGCCGTTCACTGAAACAACCCTGATCAGCTCAACGCCCGGCAGTGATTTTTTCAATGCGGTTATATCAAACAGCGGAGAAAGTTTCAGCACGATCTTAGGTGCCATCCGTCGCAGCTCTGATATCATGCCCGGAATATTCGGTTCGCAGTCCTCCAGGAGAAATACGCGCTGCTGATCGTCTCTGCGTGACGGATCGGCATAAATTAAATCTATTGCCGTTAATGTTTTGTTTTCCCTGATCCACTCTCCCGAATCTTCGTGCAGATGCTCAACTTCACCGGATGGTTTATGATCGCCCGACTCTTTCAGAAACCGGTAATTGTGACGTGCAATCTGATGGGTCGGGAAATGTTTTTCGAGCGTGAATACCTTTTCGAATCCGAAGGAAAGCGCAAACGCATCCATGCCCAGTCCCGTGGTGAGATCGACAGCAAGTTTGCCATTATAGAGGGAACTCCGGTAGCGCGCGGCCGCTTCACCGGTAGATTGTTCCAGCGCTTTCCGTGAGTAGATCATGCCTGGTGTATGCCAGTTCGGAAACTTGGATCGCACGCGTTTATAGCAGTCCAGCTGTTCGCCGAGTGCGTGAATGACCTCAGGCGAAAAATCAATATCCCGACCATTTTTTGCGGCCTGTTTGCGCCATTCCAGTACGGCATCCGCCGGATTCATGTGCAGGTTATCCTCAACGAGACGCGTCCAGCCGGGCAGGTTTAGCAGGGGATGTTGTTCAGATTCCATATTCTAAAATACAAAGCCCTGATGCCGACTGAAATGGCAATTAATCTTGATTATTCGCGATTGCTACGAAGTAGGTGATAAAGTGAGCGCAGCTCCGTCATAGCTTAGTCCCGTTGTAGCGCAGCCCCGTTGTAGAGACGCGATGCATCGCGTCTCTACAACGGGGCTGCCGAGGTCGTATGACGGCGCTTCCAGGCGCATTGGAAATCCGAATCGCCATGCTTCGGGAATAATCCACGCTACCGTTTATTCCGAATCCCGTTAGATGGAATTAATTCGGGCATTTCTTACTTTGGTTTGATGTAATCAAAATCCTAAAAAAACCATAAATGCAGACTATAACGAATGATGCGGTTGCCGAAAAGCTGGAGGAAATCGCCACGCTGATGCGCCTCGCCGGAATGAACGACTTTAAAGCGATCGCGTTTGACCGCGCGGCACGAACCATCGAGGCGCTTGACGTGCCGGTAACAGATTACATCGAAGAAAAAAACCTGACGGACATTAAGGGGATCGGGAAGTCGATTGCCGAGGATATTTACGCCTTTGCAGAAACAGGGCGAATTCCGGTTTTGGATGATCTGCACGAAAAAGTGCCGGAAGGCCTGATTAAATGGCTTTCTATTTCGGGATTAGGCCCGAAAAAAATCTATAAAATCCACAAGGAGCTGGACATCACCGAGCTGGAGGAACTGAAGGAAAAGTGCAAGAATGGATCGGTCGCAGGACTACCGGGAATGGGAAAAAAATCCGCTGAAAAAATCCTGAAATCCATCGACTGGATGGAGCAGTTCTCGGAGCGGTGCAGGCTGGATGAAGCGACGGAAATTGCGGAGCGTCTGATTGAAGAACTGAAGGATCTGGACGGTGTGCAGGAAATTTCGATAGCCGGATCGCTGCGAAGGCAAAGTGAAACCATTGGCGATGTGGATATTCTTATCGCAGCCGATGAATCCGACGCATCCCCGATTTTCGATACGTTTACCGGACACGAATCGGTCGTCGAAGTACTCGGCCGCGGCGATACAAAAAGCTCAGTGCGAACCGCTGAGGGGCGTCAGGTTGATCTGCGGATTGTGAAACCGGAGCAGTATCCGGCCGCGCTGATGTACTTTACCGGAAGCAAGGAGCACAACGTGGTGATGCGCCAGCGAGCCCGAGAACGCGGCATGACGCTCAACGAATACGGCATCTTCAAGATGACCGACGACGGAAATACCGATTTCGACAAACCGGTTTCTTATGAATCAGAGGCCGATATTTACAATAAACTTGAGCTCGGTTTCGTGCCGCCGGAACTGCGCGAGGATCGCGGCGAATTCAAATGGTTTGAGGATAATGAAGAAGCGCCGCTGCTGGAAGAATCGGATATCCGCGGCGTACTTCATGCGCACAGCATGTACAGCGACGGCAGGAAAACCATCCGCGAAATGGCTGAGGCGTGCATGGAGCGCGGCTACGAATATCTTGGCCTGACCGATCATTCTAAAACCGCTGCGTACGCCGGCGGGCTCTCCGTCGAAGCCGTTCAGAAGCAGTGGGAGGAAATTGACGCGCTGAACAACGAATTCGAAAAAGAAGGAAAGAATTTCAGAATTTTTAAGGGGATTGAGTCCGACATTTTACCGGACGGCAGCCTCGATTATCCCGAGGAAATTCTTGAGGGATTTGATTTTGTGATCGGAAGCGTTCACGCCTCGCTGGAAATGGAGCCCGAAAAAATGCTGGAGCGATATCGCCGGGCAATTGAAAATCCGCATTGCAGGATTATTGGCCATCCAACCGGACGCCTGCTGCTTCGCCGGGACGGATCGAAAGTTGATTTAAACAAACTGATTGAAATCGCGGCTGAAAACAACACGGCGATTGAAATCAATGCGAGCCCGTGGCGGCTTGATCTTGACTGGCGGTTTGGTCAGAAGGCGGCCAAAACCGGATTGATGTCAGCAATTTGCCCGGATGCGCACTCCATTGAGGGAATCGATGATATTCGCTACGGCGTATCCATAGCCCGGAAAGGCTGGTACACCGCCGACCGGATTCTGAATACAAAGAGTGCGGATGATCTTATGAAATGGTTCAAAAACGGAAACTGACTATGAAAATCGAACACATCGGCATCGCGGTGAAGGATCTGGAATCTGCGGTAAAAACGTACGAATCGCTCCTCGGTACGGTATGCTACAAACGCGAAATCGTCGAATCAGAAAAAGTGGATACCGCGTTTTTTCAGACCGGCGAATCGAAAGTTGAGCTGCTCGGCGCCACATCCCCCGATTCTGTAATTGCGAAGTATGTGGAGAAAAAAGGCCAGGGCATGCACCACGTGGCGTTTGAGGTGGATGACATCCACAAAGAACTTGACCGGCTTCGGGCTGAAGGCTTCACCATCCTGAATGAAAATCCCAAACGCGGTGCAGATAACAAACTCGTGGCGTTTGTGCATCCTAAAGATAATTGCGGCGTGCTCGTGGAGCTGTGTCAGCAAATCCGCGAATAAAAATCCAGAACTATGTATGATGCAGTAATTATAGGATCGGGTCCGAACGGAATGGCGGCTGCTGTGCGCCTCGCGCTTGAAGGCCTTTCGGTGAAAGTGATTGAAGGATCGGACACCATTGGCGGCGGAACGCGAACGCAGGAACTGATGCGTCCGGGATATTTTCACGATGTCTGTTCTGCCATTCATCCGATGGGAATGGGCTCGCCGTTCCTGAAAAAACTCCCTCTCGAAAAGTACGGACTGGAATGGATTCAGCCCGATTATCCCATGGCGCATCCTCTTGATGATGGGAAAGCCGTCATTCAGTACCGCGATCTGGATCAGACCGCAGAAGCGCTCGGCCCGGACGCCAGACGTTACCGCCGGCTCATCAAGCCAATGGTAGATAACTGGGAAAAAATGGCGCCTGATTTGATGGCGCCGCTTGGATTTCCGGCCAATCCGGTTCGCCTCGCCGCATTCGGCCTCAACGCGGTAAAGCCGGCATCGCTGCTTGCATCCGGATATAAAACTGAGGAGGCGAAAGCACTGTTTGGCGGGATTGCCGCGCACAGTATTCTCCCGCTGAATCAGCCGCTGACCTCGGCAATTGGGCTGGTGCTCGGCGCGGCTGGTCATGCCGTGGGATGGCCGCTTCCTAAAAAGGGATCATACATGATTGCGGAGTCGATGGCGTCTTATTTTCGTGAACTGGGCGGCGAAATCGAAACCGGAAATATGATCCGCAGTTTTGATGAAATTCCTCCGGCAAAGGCCGTTTTGTTTGATCTGACGCCGCGACAGGTACTTGGAATTACGGGCGAAAACTTTCCGGGCCGGTACAGAAAAAAGCTGGAAAACTACAAATATGGTGCCGGCGTTTTCAAGATAGACTACATCCTGAAAGAACCTGTTCCGTGGGCGAATCCGGAATGTGCAAAGGCGGGGACGGTTCATGTTGGCGGCACGTTTGCCGAGTTGATGGAATCCGAGAAAACGATGGAAGCGAAGCGTCATGCCGAAAAACCGTACGTTCTGGTTGCCCAGCAAAGCAATTTTGATGCTACCCGGACTCCAAATAATGATCACACGCTCTGGGCGTATTGTCATGTGCCGTCAGGCTCAACGAAAGACATGACGGAGGAAATCGAGAATCAGATTGAGCGATTCGCGCCGGGCTTCCGGGATGTGATCCTGGAAAAGCACACGATGCACGCGATGGATTTTCAGGCGTACAACCCTAATTACATCGGTGGCGATATTATTGGCGGAAAGCAGGATATACGTCAGCAGTTTACGCGTCCGGTTTCGTGGTACAAGCCGTACAAAACGCCGCAAAAAGGCGTCTATTTTTGCTCATCATCCGCACCGCCGGGCGGAGGCGTACACGGAATGTGCGGATTTCACGCAGCAGAACTGGCGCTCAGGGATGAGTTTGGATTTAACAGCCGGAATCTGAAGTTCTCAATCTGATCCAAACTAAAACTGATCAGCTCTGAACGTACATAAACGGGAACCTCAGATTTGGAATCAGGTAGTCCGGTAATTTTCCGCCGGTAAAATAGCCCAGCACTTCCGCGGCGTTTTTGGCGATAATCCCCAGACTGTATTTTCTGACGATCGTTAACTTATAGATTGCCTCAGGCAGTGCGGAATAGGCCATCAGCGATTCATTTCTTACCTGTTCTGCGATTTCGCTGAAATGCTTCTCTTTGTATTCTTTCAGCTTCAGATAATCCTCTTCCATGATTTTAGTCATATTTCCGATCCGGAAGTTGTGATTATGCACGAAATGCACAAGGTTAACCCGCGCGCCTGTAATTTTTGCAAGATGGATTACCTTCGGGATAGCTCTCTCGCACGCATCCGAATAGGTGGTTACGAACAACAGTCTGGAGATGGGTTCCAGTTTGGCCTCGCTTGGAATCGCTACCACGCTTTTGTCTATATACTCGACCATTCTGGCAAGTAATACGTCGTTGAGGACATCCCGGCCGTCTGCTTTGTCACCACCCATAAAAGACATCCAGCCTTTCGATTCACCTTTCCCTGATGATCCGGCTACAATTAAATCAGCATCCTGCGCAGCTGTTCTGATCTGATCAAGCGGAGAGAGTGAAGAATCAGAATCAATATCGTCAGGTGAGATGAGTGAGCCTAAATCCCCGGCCATTACAATGCCGGATTTTTTTTCACCGGACTGCCCGACACCGGCGGTTGCCAGCTCTTTTTCACGAATCCTGAGATTTTTGACTTTCGTGCCCAGAAGATTGCCGAAGTATCCGGCGTAGTCGAGAGCTTGCTGACTGTTATCGGAAGCGTCGTTTGGAACCAAAATATTGTTGTACCTCATACCGGGAAGAAGTTAAGAGGTGAAAGTTTGCGGAATCGATTTACTACATCATATCTAAACGTAAAAGGGATAAAGTGTTAAAAATCAACTTACCTAATGAAGCAGTGGTTAGAATTTAACAGTATTTAATAGATATATTACATTGTTCTGATTTGTGAATAGAAAATCAAGTTAGACTTACTTAATATTGTAAATACAGGGTGTTGATATTTAATCAGATACTACTTTTTTTGGAATAAATGTCGATAATTTCCGATTGTTAAAAAATCAGGGGATTTTTCAGGGGATTGGAACCGAAAATTTTGAAACTACAAGAGATGAGTACTGGGTGCGGAATGTAAATTATTTTTAATGACAAGTCAGGGCATATTTAACCACGGAAAACATCAGAATGATGACATGTATTGGGTCTCAGAAAAGGCAGATTTTCCGGGCCATTGGAATAAATGAATGCCGGTGCGCTTTCGGTTTGTGCAATGTGGCCTAAGTTCCTTAAATTGCCGACGGTTTTAAAACAGACAGACAACCTGTCAGACTGTAATATTATTAACTTCAAGCGATCAATTTTTTTATGAATATTCATGAGTATCAGGCCAAGGAAATTTTAAAGGATTACGGCGTAGCTGTTCCCAAAGGTATTGCGGCATTTAGCGTGGATGAAGCGGTAGAAGCGGCTGAAAAACTTAAATCTGAAGGCTCAACGCTTTTCGTGCTAAAGGCGCAGATTCATGCCGGCGGCCGCGGCAAAGGGCGCACCAAAAAATCAGGCTCAAAAGGAGTTCTGCTTTGCAAGTCTGTTGATGAAGTGCGTAAAGGCGCCGAAGATTTACTTGGTGATGTGCTCGTAACCATTCAGACCGGCGAGGAAGGCAAAGAAGTTCAGCGCCTGTATGTAACGGATGGTGTGGATATCGAACAGGAATTTTACGTGGGCGTTACGCTTGACCGTACCTGCGCACAAAACGTGATAATGGTATCAACCGAGGGTGGTGTTGAGATTGAGAAAGTCGCTGAAGAAACGCCTGAGAAAATTGTCAAGGAATGGGTAGAGCCCGGCCAGCCGCTATATCCTGCACAAGCCAGAAGACTCGCTTTTGCGCTCGGTCTTAAAGGTGAGCCGTTCAAGAAAGCGGTCAAATTTATTATGGCGCTTTACAAAGCCTATGAAGCTACCGACGCTTCCATTTTCGAAATTAACCCGCTTGTGCTCACCCCGGATAATGACATCATCGCGCTGGATGCCAAGATTAACTTCGACGGCAACGCGCTTTATCGCCATAAAGACCTTCTGGAGCTTCGCGATATCACCGAAGAAAACCCGTTTGAAGTTGAGGCCGGAAAGTACAACCTGAACTACATCAAGCTGGATGGCAACGTAGGCTGTATGGTAAACGGCGCCGGACTCGCGATGGCCACCATGGATATCATTAAACTTGCCGGCGGCGAACCGGCCAACTTCCTCGATGTAGGTGGTGGTGCAAACGTGGAAACTGTAAAAAACGGATTCAGTATTATTCTAAGCGATCCGAGCGTAACCGCAATTCTGATCAATATCTTTGGTGGGATTGTCCGCTGCGACCGAGTAGCTAACGGCGTGCTTGAAGCCGTGAAAGATCCCGAAATCGCAGAAAAGGTGAAAGGCGTGCCCATCATTGTACGTCTCCAGGGAACCAACGCTGAAGAAGCCAAGGAAATCATCGACAACAGCGGCCTGAACGTAATCTCCGCAGTACTGCTCAAAGAAGCTGCTGAAGAAGTAACCAAGGCGATCGCGTCGTAAAATTTTTTGGAGAGTTTCGTCTCTTCGAAACGATAGTTGGCTATGGCCTGATCGTGGAAGAGCGTTGCGGGTTTTGCAATGGATTATTTATTATGGTCTGTTGATTAGTGGAGAAAGAATGTTGCGGGTTTCGGGTTGCGAGTTTCGTCAGTTTTCGAATTCGTTGCCTTCGCCTCTGGTGTCATCCCGCAATCGGTCTGAATAGCCATTCTGCCTTCGATTTGGTTTCGATCTTTATCTGATAGTTCGATCGTAATTGATGTAAAAAACCTGTCAGGTCTTGTTGTTTTCGGGCTTTGAATTGGTTTAGGGGGATGTTTGCGATAAATGTTTTTTGCGGGCCCGTAGGCGCAACTGTAGCCATAGCAATATCGCGGCTCGGGCCGTTTCCCGGGCTGTCGTAAGCCCCGGATTTCGAAGCCTTGCTAAGAAGCTACGGCATCTGCATCCGGGGTTACTCGTGTTCGACCCGCTCCGGGGTCGGTTCTGCGACCAGCGATTATTTTTGAATTGAAAAAATCACAGATCACGAATCACACATCGCTGATCTGCAATCACTCCGGCCCTTCGATTGCGTGGGTTATCATTTGCACCATCAGGGCTCGGGTCATTTTCATACGCGTCTTTCGCATTGGCTACAGACGTGTTGCTCCATCCGGAGCAAGTTCTGCGACCAGCGAATTTCTTCAATTCTTTCCACATCTTTTTTCTGCGCAACTCTGCGACCCACTCCTTTACTCTGCGGTTAATCTTCCGGGTTCCAATATCTGACTCCAAAAAAATCTCAAATCACTAATCGCAAGTCGCCGATCTGAAATCCCTTTCATTCTTCTTCAAGCCTCCTGAAATAATCCTTCGCGGCGGCTACTACTTTCGGGGCGAGCAGGATGGATGATAGCATGGTTGGAATGGCCATCATGGCGAACATAGTGTCGAGGATGTTGATTACGGCTCCGATTGACATGACTGAGCCGAATACGATGCTGAGGATGTAGAAGTAGTTGTAATAGGGTTTGTATTCGGCACCGATAAGAAAGCCGAGGCATTTTCCGCCGTAGTAGGAGTAGGTGAACATCGTGGTAAGGGCGAAAATGATCACGCAGACAATCAGTATCGGAACGCCAACGTAGGGAATGCCAGCTGAAAACGCGCTGGCGGTAAGGGTTACGCCGTCGCCGTCGGTGGTTTGCCACACGCCGGTGATCAGGATGGCGAGGGCGGTCATGGTGCAGACGAGCAGCGTGTCGATGGCGGGTTCGAGCATGGCCACGAGTCCTTCGCGTACCGGTTCGTTGGTTTTTGCCGCGCCGTGCGCCATCGATTCCGTACCGATTCCGGCCTCGTTTGAAAACGCCGCTCTTCGGACACCAATGATAATTACCGCGCCCAGCGCGCCGCCGAATGCCGCTTCGCCGTTGATGTACTCACCGCGAAAGGCGTCGGTCACGATCATCATGAGAAAATCGGGAACTACCTGGTAGTTTATCAGCAGAATGTACACCACGCCGATTACGTACAGCGCCACCATAAACGGAACCAGCATTGCGGCTACGTTTCCGATCCGTTTGATCCCGCCAAAAATTACGATGGCAACAAGCGTCATTAGAATTAATCCCACAACCAAATCTGCAAAAAAGTGCGCTTCGGGCGTAGCAAGCTGCATAGGGATTAGAATTTCATCCCGCACAATTTGCGTAAGCTGATTCGCCTGGAAAATAGGGGTACAGCCGATCAGGCCGCAAATCGAGAAAAATATAGCGAGCGGTTTCCACTTTTTGCCGAGCCCTTCGGTAATCACATACATCGGCCCGCCCTGCGTTTTCCCAAGAGAATCCTTCCCGCGATACATAATTGCCAGCGTACAGGTGAAAAACTTGGTGGCCATACCGACCATCGCGCTCACCCACATCCAGAAAATGGCGCCGGGACCGCCCATCGTAATCGCCACTGCCACGCCGCCGATATTTCCCATCCCGACCGTTGCAGCAAGTGCCGCGCTGAGTGCCTGAAAGTGATTGATATCGCCTTCGGCTTCCGGGTCATCATATTTACCGGTAAGAACAGCGAGTGCATGGCCAAAATAGCGGTAGGGCTGAAAGCGAGAAATCACCACAAAAAAGAGGCCGCCGCCCACCAGAAGCGCGACCAGCGGCATACCCCACGCCAGATTTACCAGCGTTTCTGTAAACTGTTCAATTCGTTCTATCATTTTGGAAGGGCAAGGTTGAGTTCAGTAAAGCGCCAAATTAGCGAAACAGGGCTAAAAATCCACAGGTTATATCGCGATCATCTCTGGCCGAAATCCCCCGCATTTTAATGAACAAAATTCAGCATGATTCTTATATTGCCTCATTGCCTGAGGTCAATTCGAAAACTTAGTTCTTGATGTATCGAATTATAACGTTACTGTTTTTATTCTTTTTCGGTTTTACAGGTCAGTTCCTCTCTGCGCAGTCAGATCTTCGCTTCAGTGAAATTAAGCTGGATAACGACGCCCCGCGCAGCTGGGCAGAGGTTTGTAATTCCGGCGAAGATACCCTCATGCTCGACGGCTACCGCCTCGGAACAGATCCCGATAATGCGGTTTCGCTGGAAGGCGGACTCGAAATCATGCGGAATGTCTGCCTTGTATTTTCGGGCTCGTCATCTGTGCTTCGGGATGAAGCGGTTTATCTCTCCGGACTCTCCATCGCTCCGGCGGAAACAATCTTTCTGATCACCCCCGATGGTGAAATTGCCGATCAAATCTCCACCGGCCTCCGCATCCCCAATCACTCTTTTGGCCGCGCTGATCTTTTCTCCGACGATCTAACCTATTTTAAAAAACCGGCTCCTGGTGAAGTCAATACTTCGGCGGTCACCCTTCAGCTGGAAACGCCTTCCTTATCCCACAATCCCGGATTTTATACCAATTCGTTTAACCTGAGCGTCAGCACCGTTCACTCCGGCGCGGTGATCAGATATACCACGGACGGGTCCATTCCCGACGAATCTTCGCCCGTTTATGAAGGCCCGGTTTCCATTGAAAGCCGAGAGGGTGATCCCAATATTTTTTCCATGATCCCCACGAATGATTTCGGGCCGGGGCATCCGTATAACGAGGAGTGGCAGCCGCCGCAGGGAGAGGTTTACAAGGCGAACGTAATTCGGGCGCGCGTTTTTTTCGACGGAGCCGAGCCCAGCGAAACCGTTACGGCAACCTATTTTGTGGATGAAGAAGGCACCAACCGCTTTTCAATGCCCGTGTTTTCGGTGAACACCAATCCGGAAAACTTTTTTGATGATGAGATCGGAATTTATGTCGCCGGAAATAATCTGAACTACAATCAGCGCGGGCGCGACTGGGAGCGTGAAGGTTCGCTGGAGTTTTTTGAGGATGACGGCAGCCTCGCATTTTCGCTGGACGCCGGTTTCAGAATTCATGGCGGAACGAGCCGGAGCCGTCCCCGGAAATCGCTCAGGATTTACGCGCGAAACGACTATGGCCAGCCGTGGATCAACTACCAGTTTTTTCCGGATAAACCGATTGGCCAGTTTAAGCGCCTGCTGCTCAGAAACTCGGGTAATGACTGGGATGGTGCCGTTTTTCGTGATGGTTTCATGCAGTCGCTGATGCGCGGTATCGACATGGATATGCAGCATTTTCGTCCGGCGCTGGTTTTCATAAACGGGGAATACTGGGGGATTCACAACATCCGCGACCGGCTCGATAACCGCTATATCGAGACGCACTACGGGCTGGATGAGGATGAATACACGATTCTGGAAAACAACGCTCAGTTCGACCGGGGAAATCCCGACGGCGTTGATCATTTTAATAATATGGTTCAGTTTCTGGAACAGAACGGCGTCAATTCGTCATCCAATTACGAGTATATCCAAACTCAGATGAACGTCGGGAATTTTGCGGATTATCAGATTGCGCAGATCTACTTCCGGAACACTGACTGGCCGGGGAATAACCTCCAGTTCTGGAGAAAAATGACCGATTACGATCCCGACGCGCCGTTTGGACTCGACGGACGCTGGCACTGGATGATGTTTGATACTGATTTCGGTTTCGGACTCGATTTCGATTATGTTCAGGGCGCAAACGAAGGTCCGGCGCACAACACACTTGCGTTCGCCCTCGAACCAAACGGCCCCGGCTGGCCAAATCCACCGTGGTCAACGCTGATTCTCCGCAGGCTTGTGGTAAACATTGATTTTCGCCAGCACTTTATAAACCGTTTCGCGGATCTGCTGAACAGCCGCTTCAGCGCTGATTTTGCCATATCCCAGATCGACTCCATACAGGCGATTTTTGAGCCGGAGTTTCCCGAGCACATCGACCGCTGGAGAAGGCCGGTTTCGATGAACAGCTGGAATGAGGAAATTCAAATTATGCGGGACTTTGCCGAGGAGCGTCCCGGGTTTGTGCGATCGCACATCGCGAACCAGTTCAATCTGAACGGCACCAGAAATGTAACGATAGATGTAAACGATGCCGAAAAAGGCCGCGTGAGAGTCAATACGCTGCTCATCGACGGATCAAACCGGGGTATTGATGATGATCCCTATCCATGGTCGGGTGTCTACTTCCGCCAGATTCCGGTAACATTTACGGCGGTTCCCGAGCCGGGCTACCAGTTTGTTTCATGGAGCGGGGCGTCGACATCCACCGAAACAACCATAAGTATCGACGGATCGGCCGCTATTTCGCTTACGGCTAATTTTGAGCCTATTCAGGATACAGAAATCGGGGATCTGACTCCCTGGAATCTCGCCGAATCGCCCTACACGCTAACAAACTGGCCCGCTTCATCTCCGGCGGGAAGTTATCCTGAGAGCATGAAATTTTACCAGACCTCCACGCAGGATCCCGGTCTTGAGGATGAAATGGAGGAACCCTGGACGCTCCCTTACAATCTGGATTCCAGAAGCCGGATTAACGGACTTGGCTCAGCCGGAATCGGGTTTATCAACACAGCTAATGCTCAGGATGATGGTGGCGGATACATGGGCTCGGCGGTACTTGCGCTGAATACGGAGGATGTAAGCCAGGTGCTGATTTCATGGCGCGGCGGCACGGTCAGGCCGAATTCGCGGGTCTATAATCTGCGGATGCAGTACCGGATCGGCGGATCGGGCGAGTTTCAGGATGTGACCGACAGCTCAGGGAATATCATCGAATATGAGCGAAACGAACTTGAAGGGCACTCAGAGCTTTTGGGGCCGGTGGCGCTTCCATCCGCCGCGCTGGACCGGCCGTATGTGGAGGTTCGCTGGAAATATTACTACACCGGAATCCGGCTGGATGACGACAGTGGCCAGCGCTCGAAACTGCGCCTTGCCGATATCCTCGTAACGCAGGAAGCCGCCGGCGAGGCTACGTCGCTCAGTTTTGAAGAAATTCCCACAATCGGTCAGGCTGGTCATCCCATGCCGCCCCTTCGCGTTCAGGCGCTCAATAATCAGGGCGCGGCCGATCCTGCGTTTGACGGCGTAATAACGCTCAGCGTTTCCGAGGGCCCGGGCGATCTAACAGGAACCGTATCCCGGCAGGCGAGCGGCGGCGAGGTGCTTTTTGATGACATCAGTTTTACCGAACACGGAGTGTACCGCATCGAAGCCTCTTCAGGAAATCTCCAGGCTGCCGTGAGCAGTCAGGTTCAGGTTACATCGCTAACCGAGCTGATCATGCCTGCGTATATTCAGGGCGATCAGCCCGATAACAACGATCGCGTGCCGTTTGTGTACCGCGTGCGCATCGAAGGACTGACGCCAAACGCGACCTACCGCTACGGAAACCGCGTGGTTGATGACGATGATCCCCCAACCCAGAATGGAGCCGGAAACGCCGTTTTTGTGAACGATTCCGGGGATTTTATCCGCACAACAGATTCACC
>PXAI01000139.1 GCA_003567135.1 Balneolia bacterium
AATATATATCAGAAGACGGCATCCGCGAAATGGCAAAAGTCGGCGTAGTTGCCGTAAGTTTGCCACTGGCGAGCTTTTATCTGCGCCAGCCCGCAGCGCCCGTCCGCAAAATGATGCAAACTGGACTCGAAGTAGCCGTATCCACAGATTTTAACCCCGGATCGGCTCCGTCATACCATCTACCCTATGCAATGGTTCAGGCCTGCATCATGCAAAAGATGTCGCCCGCTGAAGTACTGAAAGGATCGACCATCATCGCAGCCAAAGCCATCAACAGAGACAAGAAAACAGGAAGCCTCGAAAAAGGAAAACAAGCCGATTTCGCAATCATCGACGCGCCCGATGTAAACCACTGGCTATACCATTTTCGTCCAAACGCTTGCGTGGCGACGTATAAGAACGGGGAAAGGGTTTTTTAGACTGATTATTTAGTACGGTCTGTTGGCAATTGTGGTTCGCGAAATAGCGGGGATAAGAATGTTGCGGGTTTCAGGTTGCGGGTTTCGTCAATTTTCGAATTCGGTGCCTTGCCCACTGGTGTCATCCCGCAATCGGGCTGGGAAGTGTTTTGGGGAACAATTGGTTTCACGATATAATGCGGCGAGCTTTGCACGTTCCGTCCCTTCGGTAGATCATCCAGCGATTTCATTGGACAGGTTTTTTCTGGTTAAAAACCGCCGTGTTAAATTGGTTGCATGAGTTTCGATGTTGGGTTATAAACCCGGACTTCTAATAATCTATCTTCAATCAAACATAAAACATCGAATTGGAAACAGACCTGACTGGTTTTTGAAACCAGTCAGGTCATGTTCTTTTATCATTACTACATATTAAGCTTTTTGCTACAGGATGATTGTTTTATAAATTTCATATTACTTACTGTTTTTATTTAATCTAACAAATTAGTAACGCCATTTTTCGGGTGTATTTACCCTGAAAATCGTAAATCAAGCTTTCATTTTTCAGGGTTAATTTATATATTTACCCAGTAATTCGTAATCTAAAGTTTCAATTTTCAGGGTAAATGTTAGACCGGGAAGCGAAATTTCAACTGCTGGAGGATCTGGATAATTTCCCAGCCGTGGCCATTACCGGGGCGCGGCAGGTTGGGAAAACAACGCTGGCGCAGCAGGTCGGGGAAAGCCTGAATTCGGATTTCGTCTATATTGATCTTGAGTATCCGGATGACATTGCAAAGGTGCAAAATCCGGTTCTGTTTTTTAAATCACACGAGAATGACTGCGTGATTCTGGACGAAATTCATCGTAAACCAGAGCTGTTCCCTGTTTTACGCTCAGTTATTGACAAAAACAGACGAAACGGGCGTTTTATCATTCTTGGGTCTGCTTCCCCCGCGCTGCTAAGGGAGAGTTCGGAGTCGCTGGCGGGGAGAATTTCCTATAATACACTGGATCCGTTTTGTCTGCCGGAGGTTTCCGCTAAGACAGACTGGAAAGATCTGTTTATGCGGGGCGGTTTTCCCGGCTCGCTGTTTGCCCGCTCAGAGAAATCCAGTATGCGGTGGCGGTCCAGTTTCATTCAGACATATCTGGAGCGGGAGCTGCCCGTACTTGGCCTTGACAGCGATGTGCGGATTCTCCGGAAACTGCTCATTATGCTTGCGCACAGCCAGTCGGGTACGCTAAATACGCAAACGCTGGCCAATTCGCTGGGCGTTTCACGGCCTACAGTCGCGCGGTATATCGACTTTATGGAAAAAGCGTACCTGCTCTTTAAAATCGAGCCCTTCTATGCAAATGTGAAAAAGAGACTGGTTAAGAGTCCGAAGATTTACCTGTGCGACAGCGGTATTTTTCATTCGCTGATGGGCATTCAGTCGTTCGACAGCCTGGTAACGCACCCGTCAGTGGGCGCATCGTGGGAGGGGTTTGTGATTCAACAAACGAGAGCCGTTTTGCCACCGGATTTTGATATCTGGTTTTTCCGTACGCACGAAGGCGCCGAGGCGGATATCGTTATCACCAACAATGACCAACCCGTACTGTGCGCGGAAATAAAGTGGACGAATGCACCAAAAATTTCCAAGGGATTCCGAAACGTAATTTCTTATCTGGACTCCCCGGATAATTATATCATTACCCCCGAAGCCGACACCTATCCGGTCGAGGAAAATGTTTCAGTAACCAACCTTGCCAACTGGATAGAGCTGGTGCGGGGGATTGGATAAAAGGAGCGATTTACACTCCGTCCACTCCTATAATCTTTAGCCGGAAATACCCCTCTTGTTTCTCTTTAATCATGAAAGCAGTTTCTATGATTTTTTCCGGATCAAGCGGAGCGGCGGCACCCACGTAGCGTCCGCGGAAGTAAGGCTCAAATTCGGAAAATGGGAGATATAACTCCGTCTCCTCTGCTTCCGTAGTTTGAAACCCGGCTTCATAGGAATATCGCGTTATTTCTCCGTTGATCAGCATTTTAAGGCGGAAAGCGTAGTTCTTTCCGTCTCCCAAAATCCGTAAACGGATTCCGTCACAATCTGATAAATCGATCGGTTTGGTGAATCGCTTTCTTACGGACGCAAATCCCCCGTTATTTTTCAGGGAGACTTCACCTTCCAAAACACCGGCTCCGTTTTCCTGATAAAACCGGCTCTGGGATACGCCGCCCATCACAGTATCGTTAACCGTTTCCCATTCACCGAACTCTGAATCCGGAAAGCGGATTACCTCTCGTTTTGGACTATCAAGTTCTGAATCTGCGATGATTTTTTCCGGTTTTGGGTTTTCAGTCGATCATCGGTAAGTCAACGCCGCGATCTTTAGCAGTATCGCGGGCGATATCGTAGCCGGCATCGGCGTGGCGCATTACGCCGGTTCCGGGATCGGCAGTGAGTACCCGGCGAAGTCTGGCTTTGCCTGATTCGGTTCCGTCGGCTACGGTTACCATACCGGAGTGAATGGAGTATCCGATTCCTACGCCGCCGCCGTGATGCAGCGAAACCCAGCTGGCGCCACAGGCGGTGTTCAGCATGGCGTTAAGAAGAGGCCAGTCGGCGATAGCGTCTGATCCGTCCATCATCCCCTCCGTTTCTCGGTTTGGAGATGCGACCGAGCCGGTATCCAAATGATCCCTGCCGATTACGATCGGTGCCTTCACTTTTCCTTTTTGAACCAGCCAGTTGAACTTCTCGCCCATCTCGGCGCGCTCGCCATATTCCAGCCAGCATATACGGGATGGTAATCCCTGAAAATGGACCTTCTCCCTGGCTTTGCGAATCCACCGGGCGAGGTGCTCTTTATCCGGAAATGTTTCCAGAACAGCATCGTCTGTAACGGCGATATCGTTCGGATCTCCTGAAAGTGCAGCCCAGCGAAACGGGCCTGATCCTTTACAGAACAGCGGACGTATATATTCCGGCACGAAACCCGGAATTTCAAACGCTTCAGATTTTCCCCGCAAATCAGCGACCTGTCCGCGAAGGTTATTTCCGTAATCAAAGGTGATGGCACCACGTTTTTTCATTTCGAGCATGGCATCGATGTGCTGCTCCATGCTGTCGAGAACCGCGCTTTCGTATGCTTCGTAGTCTGAACTTCGCAGCGATTCGGCTTCTGTCAGATTCATTCCTGCAGGCAGGTAGCCAACTTTGAGATCGTGCGCGGACGTTTGGTCTGTTAATACATCAGGAATTACGTTTTGCCGGATCATTTCCGGAAGTACTTCAGCGATATTCCCGACCAATCCCACCGAAAGTTCTTTTCCTTTGCTTTTTGCATCCAGCACGAGCTGAAGCGCTTCATCCAGATTGTAGCTGATTTTATCGCAGTATCCGGTTTCGACGCGTTTTTGAATCCGGCTTTCGTCTACATCCACACCTAAGAATGCGGCACCGTTCAGCGTTGCGGCCAGCGGCTGAGCGCCACCCATTCCGCCGAGTCCGCCCGTTACAACAAGGCGTCCGGAAAGCGTGCTTCCGAAATGCTGGCGCGCGCATTCGGCGAAGGTTTCATACGTGCCCTGCAAAATTCCCTGAGAACCGATGTAAATCCACGAACCGGCCGTCATTTGACCGTACATGGTGAGCCCCATGGCCTCAAGTCGGCGGAATTCTTTCCAGTTTGCCCAGCGCGGAACGAGTTGTGAGTTGGAGATTAGCACACGCGGCGCCTGATCATGTGTTCTGAACACGCCAACCGGTTTACCGCTTTGCACGAGCAGCGTTTCGTCGTTTTCAAGGCGCTTCAGCGTTTCCACAATTTTATGATAACTTTCCCAGTTTCGTGCCGCTTTGCCGCTGCCGCCGTACACGATCAGATCTTCAGGACGCTCAGCTACTTCAGGGTCAAGATTGTTCATCAGCATTCTGAGGGCGGCTTCCTGATGCCATCCTTTACAGTTGAGTTTCGCCCCGCGCGGCGCACGAATAATCTGGCTTGTTGATGTGCTCATAAATATTCCGGTTGATTCAGTCTGGTGTTAATTACAGTCGGTTTAAAATAACGGAATCCTGTGGAAATTGTGAGTGCAGAATAGAATTTGTCGGGGGATAACGATGCACGCTTCTTACAGGCGTCATGGCATGCCATGACTCTTCAGGAATCTATTGATTTTATCTTGCCTGATATTGAAACCTCCAACGCCATTATCTCATATCAATGCATGTTGATACAGGTGTTATTCTTGTTTTAAAAACCTCGAAACCAACTGCTTTATATTATAAAGCCCTTTTTTAAGTTTTTCCTGAAACATCAACTTAACGCCGTTCACCAGGGCCGTTTATGGAAAATTATTTTTGTGCGAAGCGCTTTCGATAGCCCTTTCAATATTATTTTTTTGTTCTTTGAAGCGCTTTTTTGACGCCTAATCGCCCTTTACTGTTAAATTTAAATGATTTTGGGTTTTATGTATAGATTTTTGTTGACAAGTCGTTATATATTTCAATCAAACACATGAGCAAGGTTTTAAGGTCTTTATTATCAATCAACCACGGACTCCATGAAAACCAATATCAATCAACGTTTGCTCAATAATCACTTCTTAGTCATTTCATCAATCTGACGGATTAGCATTTAATCTCAAGCTAATCCTGTAACAGATCAGCACCCGTCTGTTGTAACCACATCAACAGATACCCAATCAATTTTTTAGGCAGCAGACCAGTCCTTGTGCTGTTGCCGTTAATTCAATCCAAGGACCCTATACCATGAAATCAATTTTCAGAACCATAAGAAAACTGTTTGCCGATTACTCGGAATATCCTGTAATCGCATTTGATCCGCACGCTCCGGGCTGCAT
>PXAI01000305.1 GCA_003567135.1 Balneolia bacterium
ATCAACCGTTTTCATATCAATCTGCGGATGAAGCAGCTGATCGAGGTGACGCGGCTCTACGAGAGACTGAACGGCTTTCTGTTTTTCAACGAGCCCTTCATTTACCAGATCCGTGGCAATTTTAATCGCGGCGTGTCCGTTTCTTTTTCCGCTGCGCGTCTGGAGGATCCAAAGCGTGCCTTTCTGAATCGTGAACTCGATATCCTGCATATCGCCGTAATGCTTCTCGAGCTGCTTGCCGTAGGTTACGATGTCGTTATACTGATCCGGCATAATTTCGCCCATGGAGTCCATGTTTTGCGGCGTGCGGATACCGGCTACGACGTCCTCACCCTGTGCATTCACCAGGAACTCACCATACAGCTTGTTCTCGCCGGTGGACGGGTTGCGCGTAAAGAATACGCCCGTGGCGCAGTCATCGCCCATGTTTCCGTAAACCATCGCCTGAACGTTCACGGCTGTTCCAATCAACCCCTGAATGTTGTTAATTTTACGATACTTGTTGGCGCGGTCGCTCTGCCATGAGTTAAACACGGCGTTGATGGACCATTCAAGCTGCTCGAACGGACTGTTCGGGAACATAAATCCGGTAGCCTTACGGTAAACCGCTTTGTAACGATTCACGAGATCCCTTAGAGCCTGTGTACTCAGGTCAGAATCATTTTGTACGTTTTCCTGTTTTTTCAGCCCTTCAATGGCTTCCTCAAACAGCTCATGATCGATACCCATTACCACGTTACCGAACATGTCGATAAAACGGCGGTAGCTGTCATAAGCGAAACGCTCATTTCCGGTGTGCTCGGCAAGCGCCTGCACCGTGCTGTCGTTAAGGCCAAGGTTCAGGACGGTATCCATCATACCCGGCATCGATACTTTCGCGCCAGAGCGAACAGAGAGCAGCAGGGGATGCTGTGAATCACCGAATTCGGTTTCCATCTGCTTCTCTATATATGCAATACCATCTTTAACCTGCTGTTTCAGTCCTTCGGGCCACTTCTGCTGATTTTCCGCATAAAAGCGGCAGGCTTCGGTTGTAATTGTAAATCCTGCAGGAACCGGAAGGCCGATTCTCGACATTTCAGCCAGATTAGCACCTTTGCCTCCTAAGAGTTCTTTCATCGACCGGTCGCCTTCTGCCGTACCCGGGCCGAATGTATAAAGTAATTTTTCCATGTGATCTCTAAATAATATTGATATTCAAATAAGAACATTAGAATATAAGGAATTCTATTTAATTCACACGGGATAAATTTGAATTTACCTGATCGCAACATTCAGGTAATATTGGGGGAGGGTTAGGCCGAAAAAAAATCAGTGTTATACATCAAACTTTACCAAGTTAATGATTGATTAGAAATGCACTTATGAAGCGGATGGAATAAATGGTTTTGCAAAAAAGTTAAAAATTTTTAATTATAATAAATATCCATAACTTGCACCGCTCAAATCACTTAGCCTGGAAAGGAATTTTAGCAATACCGATATCCTGCATTAAATAAAAAGCCCTGTGAACAGGGGCAACTAATCAATTCTAAATAAATGTGTCTTATGCCAAAAACCGTTACAACTATTTTTGTGTCTGATAACAACATAACCCGGCTGTTCAGAGCGCTGTGTGCTTATGTTTTTGTTATGTTACTCACTCTTTCCATGTCGGATGAATCGGCTGCCCAGGACGGAACTGTCTTCTTTAATCAACCGGGCAACTACGGAGATACGCTAACCGATGGAATGGCCGGATCTGCAAATATACCCGGCATATCCTATCAAATTTATGGGGCAAACGAAGCGGGGAACAAGGTTGGCACTATCTTAGTCCTTGCATATACCGGATTTAATTTATCGCACTATTTCTTTGTAGATGATGGTAGTCAGATGGGAATACCATTCCATAAATTGGTTATCGAAAGCGAAGGAGGCGAAGCGTTTGCTTTTTAAGTTTTAATGTCTTTGATGAACTTGGAGAAGCTCCGAACTATCTGATTACCGGGTTTCTGGATGATGAACCGGTAGCAACCCAAACCCAGAGTGTATCTTCAGGAGCCGATATTGTAATTAATATGTCGCCGGATTTCGACAATGTGGACAGAGTCGAAATTACCAACACAAACGGCAGTTTGTCAGAGTCATTTAATAACTTTGTCTTCGAAGCCCCGGAAGTTTCCGATGTACCGCTCAGCTCGAGTCCAACATTAACATTCACGCAAAATTCGGCCGATATTACCGGAAATAATATTGCCATGGACGGAGAGGGCGGATCCCAGTCAATTTCCGATATTGATATCCAGGTTTTTAACATTTCTGATGAGGACGGGACATTTCTGAACTCACTTGTCTGGAGAGACAACAGCTTTATTTTCAGCAGCGACCCAACTTATTCCGGGCTTACCTACGATAATAACAATGATGGTACAAAAGGTATGTCCATAAAATCTGAAGACGGCAGTGAGTTTCGTTTGATTCAGTTTACCTATTATAACTGGGGCGAATCCGAGCCTTTTACCAATACTATAAAAGGATTCCGAAACGGCACAGAAGTTGCCTCAATGACGTTCAATGGCTTTGATCCGGGATTTAACCCTATGACAATAACGTTAGACCCATCATTTTCAAATGTAGATGATGTAAGGCTCTTTATTAGCGGCCCCGGATGGGCAGGAGATGGTACTACGAATCACACTATCAATAATATTCAGTTAACAGCTCCTGTCTCAGCAGATCCGCCAACCGTCTCTACCGATCCCTCCAGCTTTATATCTGCAACATCAGTAGTTTTGGGCGGCCAGGTTTCCGATGACGGAGGTGAACCAGTATCTGCGCGGGGCATCGTTTGGAGCACTACCGATGGATTTGATCCCACAACCGGCCATACTGAATATATGGGACAGGATACGGGCACATTCAATGGAACAGTCGGGTTACTGCCGTTTGGCACGGATATTTATTTCCGAGCATGGGCAGAAAATTCAGAAGGCATTTCATACGGAGACCAAAGGAGCTTTCAGACGGCAAACTCCATCACCGCTCAGCTCACCGGCCATGAGGGCTGGAGATTGCTTTCGGTACCGGCCGGCGTTAGCCTGGCAGAGTTTCTTGCTCCAATCTGGACACAGGGCGTAGGCAGCGGCGGAAACACGCCGAACGGATTCCCGAATGTCTACACCTGGAATACAGCATCAACAGACGATACGCAAAGTTGGTGGGTTCCGGTTACAGATCTGACCCATACTACGCTTGATGCGGGTCAGGGCGTACTGGTTTACGTGTTCAACGATGACAACTACAACCAAACACCCGACGGATTTCCAAAAAATTTACCAATCAGCGGTTCGGAGTTTCCGGGGCCTGTAAATGCTTCCCCACTGAATAGCAATGAGAACGGACTTGCCCTTTCCGGCAATCCATTTGGTTCTCCTGTATTCTGGGATGATGTAGCAACAAGCGGCCTTCATGATGCTATTTATATCTGGAGCCCGGGAGAAACGGGGGGGGACATGGCTTACTCGCGCAGGTGGAACCGGTGATTTTGACGGTAACGTTGCTCCGTTCCAGGGCTTCTTTGTGCAAACAAGCACGGCAGGCAGCCCGTCGCTCAACTTTACGCAGGCTAACAAAACGAACAACTCCGCCACGCTTTTTGATGAAAGCCCTGCAGAAGGGAATACATCGGGTGTAATAGTCAGGCTGGAGCTAAGCGGTGAAGGATTGAATAACAGTGCGTGGCTCAAATTTTCGGCTGCCGGTACGCTGGATTCATATACTCACGGCGATGCATGGCAATTGAAACCACTCTCCGCAGAATACGCGTTGCTTGCAGTGAACAAAGAGGCTGGTCAGATGGACATAAGCCACTTGCCGTTCGGGCAAAATTTCGAGATTCCGTTAACATTGGAAAGCACGCGTTCCGGTCAGTACAGCCTGCAGGTCAGTCAGCCCGGTTCTGAGGGCATCAGCCTGTATTTGAACGATCTCACATCGGGCGAGAGCACCAATCTGGCCGACGGAACTACGGTTGAGATTTTTCTGAATCAATCCGAAAATGCAAATGCGGGCAGGGAGGTATTTTCGCTAAACGCAGAGCTGTTGAGTTCAGCTGTGGAGGACAGCCGGTTTACCATCAGCACGTTTCCGCTGTACAACACAGATACCGAACCGGTTAACAGCAATCTGCCTGGCAGCATAACCCTTGCTCAAAACTATCCCAACCCGTTTAATCCTGTTACTCAGATTGCTTTTGAGCTCCCCGAATCGGCTCAGGTGAAGCTGGAAGTGTTTGACCTTACCGGCCGGAAGGTTGCTACTTTAGCTGACGGTCAGGCACAGGCCGGCCGCCACACCATAGCTTTTGATGCCAGTCATCTGTCCAGCGGTATTTATCTATACCGCCTGCAGGCGTCAGGAGAGGTCATCACCAAAAAGCTCACTCTCGTAAAATAGCGTGATGCAGCATTCCTGTCAGGTTTTAAAGATCATATTGTTTTAAAACTACAATTGAAGCGTTAAAATCTGACAGGTTTTTATGCATAATACATTTTTGATATATCAATAGTCGATTATTAAAGGAGAGAAGCACCGGGCACCGTCACTTACTCTTTCTTAAACTTCTGTTTTTCCCTCTCAAAATCTTCATCTGAAATCATGCCCTGCTGCCATAACCCGACCAGCGAATTCATGTGTTCAAGTCCGCCGAGTTTGTATTCGGTGTAGTCGCCTTTGCTTTTTTCGCGCATCTTTCGCTGCTCGTTCTCGGCTCGTATCGCCAGTGACAGGACCTCCTCGAGAGCATCGGCGTGTTTGATGCCTTCCAGTCTGTAGGTTTTGCCGGTTTCGCGCATCGTTATAATAAGGTCGGCCAGACCGTGCTCGCGCTGGTGTTCCGCCGTTTCGGTTACGACTTTTTCAATTTCGCTGATTTCAATCCGGGCTGATTCGTGTTCGTTGCTGAACTCAATGACATCATCATATATCCGGTAGACTCTTTTTTCAAGGATGCTGTTCAGTCGTTTCAGTTCGATAAATCCGTAGCCAAAGAACAGCGTTTGCCACTTCGCTTTTCTGAATTCTTTGCTGAAATGATTGCGGTCGGTTTTGTAGATAACGGCTTTTCCGGAGCTCATATCGGATATTCATTAAAAGTTCAAAATTTGAGTCGTATCATCAGAACAAAATTTTACACGGATACGTTTTCGGTTTTACGATAACCGATCCTGAAAAATACTTAAATCAGCCCGTTTTTCGTATATTTACC
>PXAI01000156.1 GCA_003567135.1 Balneolia bacterium
TATGAGAACATTGACGGGCTTGCTCAGCCTCGCCCGGCCATTCAGAACGGGGAAGAAGTAACCCAAACCAGCTTTGTTGGTTCCAGCCTTCAGGTAGGCGGTCTGCAGTATACGGCAAACCAGCCTGATGGCATTGATGTGACGATTGGCACCTCTCCGGCATATTTCAACTTCTCCAGCAGTAACCCAAGCGTGGCCACCGTAGACGGTGATGGCCGTGTTTCTGTTGTTGGTGAAGGTTCTGCAGAAATTACAGGTGCGATAGCCGGTACTCCTGCCTCTGGCGTTCTTGTTGTGGAATCTGTTGGTGAATTCATCTTCCCGCCGGAGCCAACTCTCCCGCCTGAAAACGTAATCTCTATATTTAGTGATGCGTACGAAAATGTGCCTGTAGATTTCTACAACGGATTCTACGAGCCGTTCCAGACTACCACTTCGAACGACTTCGAAATTGATGGCAGAAACTTCCTGGGCTATGAAAACTTCAACTTTGTTGGAATCGAGTTCAACCAGAATGTGCCAACTATTGATGGTAGTGATATGACCCACCTCACTTTCGATCTGTTCTTCCCGAACGAAATACCTGCAGGTTCTGCCATCCGCGCAAGACTTGTAAATGATCTTGGTGGTAATGAAATCTCAGCCTCAGCTACAATTAACACTAACACGGGACTTGTTTCCGGCGAGTGGATTCAGCTGGTTGTTGACATCAGAGGAATGGCCGACAGGTCAAATCTCGGACAGATTGTTCTCGATTCGGATGAAGGTCCGGCGCTTTCGGGTGCTACTTTCTTCGCAACGAACATTTACCTGTTCAGAGAAGACTAACCCCGAAATTGGATTAATATCCTAAAATGAAAAACCTATTAGTAATAGTTAGCGTCTTTTGCATCGCTGCACCCCTGTTTTTGGGCTGCAGCGATCAAAATGACGAAGAGGAGAAAAGATTCACACAAATCGTCTTTGAGGATAATTTTGATGTGGATGGAGAACTGAACCCGGAAATCTGGACGTTCGATATCGGAACAGGTCAGGAAATCTTCGGGCAACCCGGATGGGGTAATCAGGAGCTTCAGTACTACACCGATCGTCCCGAAAATGTGCGTATCGAAGATGGTATGCTGCACATTACGGCCATTGCTGAATCTTTCGAAAACTCCAACTTCACATCCGCGAGAATTCTCACCAGAGGCTTGTATGAAACAACGTTCGGGCGTTTTGAGGCCCGCATAAAGCTCCCGTTTGGCCGGGGAATCTGGCCGGCGTTCTGGCTTCTGGGGAACGACTCGGGAGGTACCGTCATCTGGCCTCAAATTGGTGAAATTGACATTATGGAGTATAAAGGCCAGGAGCCCAGAACCATACACGGAAGTGTACATGGCCCGGGATATTCGGCCGGACAGGCCGTAACGCGGACCTACACGCTGCCAACGGGACGCTTTGATACGCAGTTCCACGTATTTGCTATCGAATGGGAACCGAATGAAATCAGGTACTACGTAGATGACGAACATTATTTTACCGTAACTCCTGATAATACGCCTGGCGAGTGGGTCTTCAACGATAATACATTCCATATCATTTTGAACGTAGCAGTAGGGGGCACTTTCGTGGGCCCGCCAAGCAGTAATACTCCGTTCCCGCAAACTATGCTGGTCGACTATGTGAGAGTTTTAAAAGAATAAGTAATAAGTGCTAAGTGCAGATAATTTTAATTTATTTCAGAACCTAATCGTATAAACGTTTTGGCTTTAACAACAGAAAATTTTCAAAAGCGTAAGTGGTTTAAAATTTCAAATTGTGACGAACTGCGCCCGTTTTTCATGAGTATCGTAAGTGACTCAAATCACTGGATGTTTCTCTCAAGCAACGGCGGAGTTACAGCGGGCAGAAAAAACAATGAGTTTTCTCTGTTTCCATACTACACCGATGATAAAATCACGGAGTCTTTCGAAACCACCGGAAGTAAAACCATTATCAGAGTAGAAGAGGGCGGAAAACCCGATACATGGGAACCCTTTTCAGACCGCTTTACCGGGAAGTATAAAATCACCCGGAATTTATATAAGAACTACTATGGAAATAAAATCCTCTTCGAGGAGATCAATCACGACTATAATCTGGTATTCCGCTATCAGTGGAATTCAAGTAATCTCTACGGATTTGTGCGCCAGACCGAGATCCAGAATCAGTCGGATAAAGAGTATAAAATCACGTTCCTGGATGGTATTCAGAACGTGCTTCCATTTGGCGTAGATCCTGATCTTCAGACAAAATCCAGTAATCTGGTAGACGCCTACAAGCGAACAGAAATCGTTGAGGAATCCGGAATTGCCATTTTCGCGCTGAGCGCCATTATTGTGGATAAGGCAGAACCAAGCGAAGCCCTCAAGGCAAACGTCGCCTGGTCAACCGGACTTGACAGCCCGAAATATCTGCTGTCATCCCTCCAGCTGGATAAATTCCGCCGTGGTGAATCCGTAGATCCCGAAACGGACATTAAGGGTGAAAAAGGAGCTTACTTCGTAAAATCCTCCACCGATTTGCCGGCCGGATCTGAGAAAAAGTGGAAGATTGTTGCGAATGTGAATCAAAACCGGGCCGGAATTGCCGAGTTGAATCATCTGATTCTCAACGATAAAGAAGTGGATCAGAAACTGGAGGATGATATCCGGAGAGGTACGCAAAAGCTTCAGGCGCTGGTTGCCGGTGCCGACGGGTTGCGCAAGTCATCAGATCACCTGAAAGATGCCCGCCATTTTTCAAACGTGCTGTTTAACATTATGCGCGGCGGTACTTTTGACTATAATTACAGAATTGAGAAGGGTGACTTTTCCAAATATCTAGCCGCCGCATCCGCGGATGTTTACAAGCGGAACAAGAGCCTGATCGATTCACTGGGCGATACGTTCAGTAATACCGATCTCTATGGAAAAATCGAAGGTACGGATGACGCAGATCTCTACCGCCTTTGCTACGAATATCTGCCGCTTAAATTCAGCCGTCGCCACGGAGATCCGAGCCGTCCCTGGAACAGATTTTCTATCAACACGCATAATGAAAAAGACGGCTCCAAAATCCTCGATTATGAAGGAAACTGGCGTGATATCTTCCAGAACTGGGAGGCGCTGGCCTATTCCTATCCCGGATTTATCGAAGGGATGATCTTCAAATTCCTGAACAACTCTACTTTCGACGGATACAACCCGTATCGCGTTACCAAAGGCGGATTTGACTGGGAAACCATCGAGCCGGATAATCCGTGGTCGTACATTGGCTACTGGGGTGATCACCAGATCATCTACATGCTGAAATTCCTCGAGTTTTATAAGAGATACGATGAGGAAGGATTCCTGGGCTTATTCGACAAGCAGTGCTTCGTGTATGCAAATGTGCCGTACCGCATTGCGCCGTATGCCGATATCGCGAAAGATCCGAAAAACACAATCGCTTTCGATGCAGAGGAAGATGAAATGATCCGTAAAAAAGTTGCCGAGCTCGGCGCCGACGGATCGCTGCTCTCCAACGCACAAGGTGATCTGCACCGCGTAAACTTTCTCGAAAAAATTCTTGCTGCCGTACTG
The DNA here is from genome assembly GCA_003567135.1 of Balneolia bacterium. Classification (GTDB taxonomy): domain Bacteria; phylum Bacteroidota; class Rhodothermia; order Balneolales; family Cyclonatronaceae; genus PXAI01. The sequence continues at coordinate 3,585 of PXAI01000156.1, forward strand.
GCAAAACTTTCCAATTTTGTACCCGAGGCCGGAATCTGGCTGAATACACAGCGTCCGGAATGGAACGACGCCAATAACGCGCTGGTAGGAAACGGAGCCTCTATGGTTACGCTCTTCTACCTCAGACGTTTCCTCAGTTTCTTTGAGAGTGTTTTCAAAGACACCACTGTCGACAGTGTTGAGGTTTCCACCGAGCTTAAATCGTTCTTCAGCCAGATTTGCAAAGCGCTGGAAGATCATACTTCCCTGCTCGAAGGTTCATTCAGCGATGCTGACCGCAAAAAGCTGACCGACGCGCTCGGTGAGGCTGGAAGTGCATATCGCCTGGCCGTTTACGAAAACGGATTCTCCGGGAAGATGGAGAGCATCAGCATCTCAGAAATGTCTGAATGCGTCAAAACATCGCTCAGCTATCTGGAGCACAGCATCCGCGCGAACCGTCGTGACGATAATCTGTATCACTCCTATAATGTGATCAGCCTGGATAAAGACTCCATTTCTGTTTCCTATCTGAGCGAGATGCTGGAAGGCCAGGTTGCGGTGCTAAGTTCCGGCTATCTGTCCCCGAAAGAAAATCTGGACGTTCTGGACGCGCTCCGGAACAGCAATCTCTACCGCGAAGACCAGAACAGCTACATTCTCTATCCGAACGAGGCGCCTCCCGGCTTCATGGATAAAAACAACGTGCCGGAAAAAGCGGTAAAAAAATCTGAACTGCTGTCCAAAATGGTTCAGGAGAATGCAAATGCCATCATCAATAAAGATATTGACGGGCAGTACCACTTCAACGGGAATTTCCGGAATGCGGCTGATGTAAATGAAGCCCTTGAGGAACTTGCCGACACAAAGTATGGTGATCTTGCCAAAAAAGAGGCCGGATATATTCTGTCGGTTTTTGAGAAAGTATTTAATCACAAAGCCTTTACAGGCCGTTCGGGAACCTTCTTCGCCTATGAAGGGCTCGGCTCGATTTACTGGCATATGGTTTCCAAACTTCATCTTGCGGTAGCTGAAGTTTGTTACGACGCATTAAACAAATCTGCCGATAAAGGCTCAATGGGCAGATTAATCATGCACTTCAGAGATGTTGGAGATGGTATAGGTATCCATAAATCTCCTGAAGTGCATGGTGCTTTTCCAACGGATGCATACTCGCACACGCCTGCGCACCGCGGCGCCCAACAGCCGGGTATGACCGGGCAGGTTAAGGAGGATATCCTTACCAGCCTGTTGGAACTGGGCGTAACCATTGAGCATGGCGTACTGGTTTTCGATCCAAAAATTCTCGCTCAGGATGCATTCACATCCGCCTCTGAAAAAATGGAGTTTGTGAACGTGCATCAGGAAAGAGAAATGATTCAGATACCGGAGAAAGCGCTCTGTTTCTCAATCTGCCAGGTTCCGGTTATGTACAAGATTTCCGGGTCAGAAGGTATTCAGGCAACGCTCGATGATGGTTCCACGAAAGATATCGACGGACTGGTTCTCGATGCTGATTTAAGCAAAGAGATTTTCATGCGTACCGGAAAAGTAAAATCACTGATTGTCACGCTAAAAGATTCGCACTTAAACTAAACCATATGTTATGAGAACTTCATTGCTAATTATCGTTACGTTAATCATTGGAACAATGATATCCTGCACAAACCAGTCAGGCCATGA
>PXAI01000091.1 GCA_003567135.1 Balneolia bacterium
GTCACCTTCGACGCTTCACGACTTTCGAGTGGTATGTACATTTACCGGTTAGTGGCTGGCAATGCAGTCAAAAATCGCTCTATGATGCTGGTGAAATAAGCACTTTTAAAACATAACAAACGATACCAAAGCCCTCTCGTTTAATCATGAGGGCTTTTTTATTTCAGATCATCATCTTTAGAAGATTGTGAAACATTGGTGTCCGGAGAAAGCTATATTTCCATCAAAACATTGGTACTGGGTTCAATCAAGCTCGATTTTTACCCGTAAAGTGAAACTGTCCTCGCACATCAACCACAATAGATTTTCTTGCTAAATTCAGCCTCTTATCCCCCTACTCAAAACTACCAAACCCTATTATTGCCAGTTCGTTAGCAATTTGATACCTTACATTTATCTATAGGTAATCACTTTCTGTTAGCTTACATCATGCCATATTTCGCAATAACACGACGATATCTTCTGGTTTCAGTGATAGCTATCCTGATTTTTAACGGTTGTGGCGTTTTCGAGTCCGATACGAATAACTTAAATGAAAGTGTTCAGTTTGATCTGAAAATCGACAAAAACGAGTTGGGTCCCGGCGAACAATTTACGGCGTTATATACAGCGAGGAACTTCTCAAATAAAAACATCAAACTGGCGACCAGCTGTATTGGTTTTGCTATTATTGGTGTCTATAAGGATGGGGAAAATGCACATTTTAATGGCGCTGATACAGGCTGTTATACGGGGCTTGGCAGTTTTGAAATTGGTCCAAAAGAATCATTGCAATTTGAATGGGACATTAATGCTTTCACGCTCTCACGAGAAATTGGCCAATCAAATTTTGACACTACGCTGGTAGCACCGGGGAATTATAAGCTGCGCGTTTATTCAAATGTAGTTGGGTTAAATGGGAAGGATTTTGTTGTCGAGCCTGAAGAAGTTGATTTTAAAATTCAATGAATCACTTCTTTAAACGCCCTTTTATAGTTCTATACAGGCTAAAGTGATTTCAAAAATCAGATAAACATTGCAACGATTTATAGCGGACGCTGAATCGTTTTTTCCTTAAATTCTGAATAAATTGACGCGTACGGTAATTTTAAATCCGGAACCTCTTCACCAAACTATTTTTGCATGTCATTCTCAAAGGTTCGTATAACTTCAATACTTTCGGCGCTTCTTTTGTTTCTAATGATAAGTTCAGAAGTTCGTTCTCAGGGCTGGACCTCCCCTTTTTCGTGGAATAACTACATTTTTGATGCACGGGTTGCCGCTTTGGGTCAATCAACCGCAACGCTGAAGAACCCGTCTGCATATCATATTAATCCCGCAGTACCATTTAATAATGGTACAATTACGGCATCAAGTTATCTATTATCCACTACTCCGTTTATTTATGAGTATTACCCGGGTGGCTCATCATTGTATAGCCCCGCTATAGGCTATTCCAGTGGAAATTTCTCCTATGCGGTCATGCTTGATCAGACTTCGTATTCCTATTACAGTCCTTTTACTACCGATCTTATTCAAATAATGCACAACAGCTCATTGTTGAGATTTCAGCTTGGTTACCAAATCAGTGAAAGATTTTACGCGGGTGCGGGATTGGTTTACAGTTCAGTTTCATTATCAATTAACCCAGAAGTAAGTGTTGGTGGAAATAATCAAATTGATGCCAATGCGTGGGGACTCACATTTGGCGCTTATTATCAGGATCAGATTGAAACAAGCCTTTTTCGATTCAGACCGCAGGTTGGTTTATCGCTCAATGATTTAAGCACCGGTTTTGAATTCGAAGGCAGTACCATAAGAGAGCATCTGCCTGGTCAGATCAGATTGGGGATTGGAATGGATATCTCAAGCCGACAGGAACGATACAACCTTCCTATGTTTGGAATCGGACTTTATACGGGCTTCAGCAAATATCTTTCACGTTGGGAGTACGATCCGGAAACCGGTGAGACACTTTCACCAAGTGGATTCGAGGCATTATTTACTACCTGGAATAGTATTACAAAATTTGATGGTTTGAATACTTTTGAGATCACGCTTGGAGAACAGATTTCTGCGAGTCTGGGTATTGAAGTGAACCTGTTGGAAACTCTTTATCTCAGATATGGACTCATTGGTGGTGCAGATCGCTGGGTAAGGCCGCAGCATGGATTGGGTTTTGAAGTTGATTTCTATTACGTGGCGATAGCAGTTACAAATATGAGTTATCATTCATCTGAAGATTGGCTTCCGCAGGATGACATCACAACAGTTCAGGCAACCGTCAGAATCCCAATTGACGGCAAGCCCCGAAACAGCCTCGTATCACAATTGTTCAGGTAATAGTTGGGTATTAATTTTGATGTAGTATCTTTTAGTTGAATAAATACAACAAATAAGGTCTGATATGAAAAAGTTTATATTGTTAATGGCTACCGTCGCACTTTTTTTGATTGCAGGTTGTGGGATATTTAACTCAAGCGAAACAAATACGATAAAAATTGAGCTTGATTCTCAAGAACTCACAGATCAAAAGTCCGTGACCGCGAGAGTAATTAACTCTACCTCAGATGAGCTTCTGATTTACCAGGAAACATTGCTTACCAACGTGGAAAGAAGGAATGAATCAGGCAACTGGGTACGGCTTTTATCTCAGGTAGTTGTTCAAAATGAATCGATTCCGTGGACTAATTGGTATATCAATTTGCAACCCGAATCTGTATATGAATATGAAATACGTTACGATCTGATTGAAAACCTGATAGATATCAGAAACAACGCCATTGGCGATTCCGGGGACATGATAGCTGTTGAGGGTGAGTACAGGCTGATTTACGAACTGATCTTTGATGAAGATTATGAAAATATGAGAACGTTTTATTCTGATAGTTTTACGGTTAACTGACTTTCTTATATATCACGTTCACTTAGGCAATTCAGATAATTTGATTCCTCTATAGGCCCCACGTTTTTTGTCTTCCGGATGAGGTTCAATTTCCCAGAATTCCTTCATTTCCGGAACACCCATCCGGATTTTATACATAAAGTTTTAATCAAGAAGTTTTTTCAACTCATTCATATCCACAGATTCTGATACATTCCCGGATTTAATATTTTCTATGGCCTTATCAACCATTTTTAAGGTTCTTTCAGAAATTTCATTGGGATGCACCAACTCTCTTGGACTAAGCTCAATAGTACCATCTTTTTTTTCGGTAACATGATAGAGTTGCGTACGCGCACCGCGAATTGTAATTCGTTTTTTTGAATCCAATTTTGCATCATATTCCATAATTACTTGTACCATTTATACTCAAGAATCTGTGTTATAGGAGTTCTTTGGCGTAATCCGGACGAGTAGTTTTATGGGGCGATAGTAGCCTTTTACCAATATTGATCAGTACTCTTCAGTATGAAATTTCTAACTGGAAAGAAGTTTTTATTGATGGAATGATCAGTTTTCAAATCTGCTAACTTATTAGCATAATGGTAAATAAAACGGAAGTTCCGGTTTGAGCGATTTTTTATATGCTATTCGTAACCTGAGTTTCGGTATACCAAAAACAATCTCTCAGTTCACCTGATCCTGAGGAATTATCTCAATCGTAATTTCTTCTCCGTCTCTTACGATCATCAGCTCGACTTTCTGATCCTCTTCCCTTGCTGAAGCATACAGCCCGGAAAATGATTCAAGATTTGTTGCCATTTCACCATTTACCTCAATGACAAGATCTTCAATCCGAATGCCTGAAACATCAGCGATGGAACCCGGCACAATATCGATTACAAATAAATCGGCGGATTCTTTCTCTTCCCCGGCATGAAGTTCAGCGAGCGTGAATCCATCATCAAACACCTGCGATTCAAAGGATTCGGGATCACCCCAAAACCACGTATCCGGCTGCGTAGGATCATCCTCAAGCCAGGAGCTTATTATCTGATTATCACTTCCCATTAATAGGATTTCTTTCTCGACCGTCTGCTTGTTACGCCAGATTTTTAACGTAACTGTATCTCCCGGGCGATAAAGCGCAATCTGAGCCTGTAGCTGATTTGAAGCATCGACCGACATATCATTTACAGAAAGAATCACATCATACTGCTGTAATCCGCTGGTTCGGGCTGCTCCGCCATCAATTAAATCCACAATTTCCACACCTCGAATCGCCGGCATTTCAAGCTGCCGTGCTCTGCTCTGATCAACAGAAGCGATCTGAACACCTAAAAACGCTCGTTTAACTTCACCAAACTGCATCAGGTCACGGGCAATTTTAAACGCAAGATTGATCGGAATAGCAAAACCGTATCCCTGATTCATGCCACTCTCCGTAGCGATTGCCGTATTAATCCCAATCAGTTCGCCTTCACGATTTACCAGCGCGCCGCCGCTGTTTCCTTTGTTGATCGCGGCATCCGTCTGAATAAAGCTTTCAATCCGCATACGGTCATTTATAATCTGCACATCCCGGCTCAGAGCGCTTACGATTCCGGCGGTAATAGTTGAGCGAAGCTGAAGCGGATTCCCAACTGCATAAACCCAGTCCCCCACCTGCACGTGATCAGAATTTCCAAGCGTGATATGTGAGAGGTCATCCCCTTCAATTTTGAGTACCGCCAGGTCTGTAGAAGGATCAGTTCCGATTATCCGTGCTTCAAACTCCCGCTTATCGTGCAAGGTAACCTTCACATTACGTCCGCCGGCAACGACATGGTTGTTTGTCAAAATAAATCCATCAGGAGAAATGATCACTCCGGATCCGATAGCCTGTGAACGCCGTGGGGCAAAATTATCCCAGAAATTATCATCAAACTGATGATTCTCGTCGTCGGGAACGCGGCTTCTGCTTCGTGCGGTGGTTTCAATATAGACGACGGTCGGAATTGATTTGGCCGCTATTTCGCGAACTGACATAGCAGCATTTTCAGGCCTGTAATCGCGCTCAGATGGCGGTGATATACTGCGCTTTACTTCGGTAACCTGAACTTCAGTCGGGGTAAAAAACTGCCAGGACTGATGTGAATAAAGCATCAGCGCTATGCCCAGTATAATCCCAATGAGCAGCAGCAGAATGGCGGAGAGTAAAAATTGATGGGGTTTCATAGGCATTCAGAGAATTTGATCGAGTATGGCATCCGATTTACGATCGCGAAGTCCTTCGAAATGATGTTTAAGATATACATCCAAATGATAAATCAGTGATTTTAATTCCTGCACGGGCAGTTCTTTTTTAAGTAAACGTCCGGATCGGCCCTGTAACGCCTGAGTAAGATACCACTGTTGATCAGAAGTTAGTAGAAACGACAGGCCGTCATCGGCTCTGTCGGATACGGTTCCGGAAATGATATTCAAGTAACATGATTTTTCATCTTTTATTTCATCAGACTGTAATCCGACCCCCATCAGCTCTGCAATTCTGGTTTGCAAGTATGGGAAAAGCGTACCGGCTTCCTGATCGGTTTGTTCAAGCCAGCAGATAAAATCCCACAAAAATTTAAAGTACGCTTCATTTTCCTCATGATCCTGCAATACCTGATTCGATATTTCCAGCAGTGGCATCAGAAGCGCCAGTTTAGGGAATGTATACCGGATCTTGTTGGTGCCCGTTTTTGTAGAAACTTCCTTCAGGTTTTGAACGCCACGCGAATCCTTGAGATAAAAGGTAATATCAAGCAATCCGCCCAGATTCATGATCCCGCCGAGTTTGCTTTTCGGTTTTTTAGCGCCCCGCGCGATCACGGCAAGCTTGCCATGCGAACGGGTCAGAAGCGTGACAATTCGGCTTGATTCTCCATAATCAATCAGCCGAAGTACAATACATTCCGTGGATACTACCATTTACCAGGTTTGTAATTATTTATCCGAATCTGAAGATACAACCATCTCCTCTGCTTTTGGAAGACTCATAGCAAGTATTACACCCGCGATCATGAACGCGACAAATAATCCAATCAGAAACTCCACGCTGATCAGATCGGCCAGAAGCCCGAGCGCAGCCGACGACAATGTAACGATACCCACAATTGTGTTGCTTACAGACACGTACAAAGGTCGATCAAGCTCGGGTGCGGCGTCCACAAGGTAGGTTTTTCGTCCTATTCGTACTCCGGCATGTCCTATCCCGGTGATGAAAAAAACTGCTGAGTATAAAACATCAGAATGCAGATTTTCAGGGATGATATAAAAAAAGACGGCAAACAATCCGGCGACAATTCCGATTATACCGCCAAAAACCATCGAAAACTTGCTGGACCGATCAGCAAATCTTCCCCAGAAATAGCTACTCAAAACCATTGCAAGACTGTTGGCAATTACAAATATTCCAAGCGAACTGAGTTCAGTTCCGGTAAAATCCCGTCCCAGAATGGCATAAAAAGGCACCGCAAGCTGAATACTTAAAAGCAGACTGCGTACTGCTATGAACTTCGCAAATGCCGGCTGTTTCTTGAGCAGATAAAATCCTTTTTTTGACTCTTCTATTGCAGATCGTCCGCCATCTGTTGCGCCGGGCTCTTCTTTGATCAGTGCAAAAAGCAGCGCCGCAATAAACCAGAGCGCCGACGCCGCAAGGATAATCATCACATAAATGGATACATCTTCGCCGTCGCCCACGTAGGTATGGATGACCCATCCGGCGATCAGGCCAAGAAGTCCGCCGAGCGTGGCGCGGACAGACAGCAGCGTGCCGCGTTTTCCTTTAGGGATGGTTTTCGCGAGTACGTCTTTAAAACTGACCGACCCCACTCCGCTTGCTATGCTGAATATGGCGAGTAAAATCAGTATGAGAATTCCGGCGATCAGCCCCTGCATCAGCAGCGTTACGAGCGCAATGAGCAGAAGCGCGATGCCCTGCGTTACGCCGGCACCAACCCAAAACCATTTCCGGACATCGAACGCTCTGATCCGGCCCGATACAGCAAGCTGCGGCAACAGTGATCCCCCGCGATTTATCGGCACCAAAAATCCGCTTAACGTGGCCGGAGCTCCGATGGCCGACAGCAGCCACGGAAGCACCAATCCTGGACTCGCAATTTGTTCCGCCAGCTTGGTGCTGGTTCCGTTAAACGCGTTTTTGAAAAAATTACCCGGCGCTTCTTTACACGCACTTTCGGGGATGTTCTCACAGGACCGGTCATCATCTTCGGTGATGAAATCGTAGGCTCTGTCGGTCAGTTCTTTAGTTGGCATGCGGGAATCTCCGGCCTTTCGTTTTGTAACCGACAAATTGAGAGATGATCGTCAACAGAATCGGGGAATGAGGCTCCCTCATCAAAAACTACGCTTCCCGGAAATGACTTATATATTAACATGGCGTCCATAACGCCGATAATGTACCAACCATTCAGATCGGCATCAACCGGTTACGCTCTTGATTCTCTTTACTGCTTCCGTAATCATTTCCGGATTACGTGCATAGCAAAGGCGGAACCATCCGGGATTTTCGCTGTGAAAAACCTGTCCCGGCGCGATGTTCACTTTCCCCTCGTTGAGCAGTTTGTAGAAAAGTTCCATCTCCGATTCAAAACTTTTTTTGGCCAGCGCTTTTTTCAGATTTATCCACACAAAAAATCCGGCTTCGGCCTTTACGTGCGGGATTTCCGCGGAATCCATTTCTTTTGAAACCACTTCCCACGCTTCCTTCAGCCTTTTTGAATTGGTTTCGTGAAAGGATTGCATCCACCCTTCATCTGAAATCATTTCCGACAGGATATGCTGGGTTGCCGTTGAAACGGGCGAAAAATAGCAGAGCTCTTTCACCGCGCTCAAAACACCGGGCCATTTGGTGCATAGCAAACCGGTTTTGAATCCCGACAGCGAAAAGTCTTTGGCAAAACCGTACACGATATGCAGCGGGACGTCCTTGTACTTTTCAACAAACGAGTTCATGGAAACGTATGTCGCATCTTCGTCAAAAACGGAGCGCGCGTACAGTTCATCGGAAATCACCTGGAGCTTCTGATCCGCCGCAAAACGCATCACATCCTCAAGCTCTTTTTTATCGGGTACGCGTCCGGTCGGGTTATGGGGGGATGTGATCAGAATCGCGCGAATCTTAATTTCCCGCTTTCTGGCCTGCATAATCGAGTTTTGCAGCACTTCGGGCGTGATTCTGAAATCATCTTTCTCACTCAGATAAGCCGGCACCGGCTCAACCCCCGCTCTGGATTTCAGATCGTGATCAAATCCGGCATAATACGGAGCCGGGATGATGACACCTTCGCCCGGATCACAAATGGCGTGCATCAGAAAATCCACAATGGCGGAGCTGCCCGAGGCAATCGCGATATGCTCCGGGTCAATTTCAGCGCCGATCGTTTTTCCGAAAAAACCGGCGATCAGCTTTCTGAAGCGCTCATTTCCGTAAAGAACGTCATAATGCGTGTGCGATTCCGTGAAGTTCTGAACACGGTTCAGTTTGGGTTCGAGTACATCCCACATTAAGTGGTTTTCTGCGGTGCCCAGATTTACATATCCCCCCGGATTATTCTGTGGATGCCACGGATCGGCGGCACAGGCGAAGTGAGCCTTAACCAGCGGCTGGGTCTCACTGACCAGCTTCTGAGCTCGTTTGGATAGATTCATAGATTTATTTTTGGAGTAACCCCGGATTTGAGCCGAGTCCGAATGACGCGTCTAATATGGAACCGCGAAGTACGCGCGCTTCATTCCTGCAAAGATAAAGTGAAATCCGGGCAATTTCTTCCGGATCAATCAATCTGCCGCCGGGCAGCTTTTTTTCGAGCTCTTTCCGGGCGGCTTCGTCCAGTTTGGAGAGTGTGGACGCCTCGAACATCGGCGTTTCTGTGGCGCCGGGGCAAACCGCGAAAACATCAATTTCATCATGGGATAATTCTGCAGCAAGCTGGCGCGTAAGAAATGTGAGCGCGGCTTTGCTCATTCCGTCAGACAGACTGAATCCCGGAAACTGGGTAATACCTCCTCCAACCGAAGCGATGTTGATGATCTTCCCGAAATTCCGCTTTTTCATTCCCGGCAAAACCGCGCGGATCATCCAGAGCGGAGCGACGGAATTCACCTTCATCATCATCATATCCTGCTCAAGCACATCCTCCGTGATTTTCGCCACGGTGGCGCTGCCGAGCCCGGCGTTGTTAATCAGAATATCGACATCCCCCAGCACGCCTCTCAGATTCTCCAGGCTTTCCCGGTCGGAAGCATCCCAGTAGTGCGCCGTGATGTTATCCGAATTGAGCTTTTCAGCTTCGGATTTATTGCTGCGGTAGGTGAAATGGACATCAAAGTTTTCATCTGCAAACAGATGTACCACCGCCCGGCCGATACCGCCGGAGCCACCGGTAATAAAAACCTTTTTGCCCCTTCCCATTCCCTTATTGGTTACGTTTACTCTTCGAAACGAAGCAGTGATGTGAGAACGCTCTTAATATCTCCGAAACGGTTGAAATAATCCTGCTGACTTCTGCGAATAACTTCCTGAGCCTCAGCCTGATCGTACGTGTGCGTAATTTTACAGCGCGATCCGCTGATGTCGCCCGGGATATCCTTATACGTAAGGAAGTAATGGCGCAGACGCTCCACGGTCAGTTCAGGAAGCTCATGAATACTCTTGTATTTCCCGTAAACCAGGTCGCCTTTCATAACGGCGATAATTTTATCATCGGCTTCTTTTCCGTCGATCATTCTGAATCCCCCGACCGGAATACACTGCATGAGCAGGTTACCGTGGGAAATTGATTTTTCAGAAAGTACACAAATATCAAGCGGGTCGCCGTCACCAATAATGTCGAGCATTCCGGTTTTGGAAGCCGAAAACTCAGCTGTTTTCTCACCGCAAAATGTCTGTGGCAAAAAGCCGTAAAGTGCGGGACAAACGTTTGAGTAACGCTGCGGACGGTCGACCTTCAAAAATCCGGTTTCTTTGTCCAGTTCGTATTTAACTGTGTCGCTGGGAACAATTTCAATGTAAGCGGTAGCGACCAGAGGTGCCAGGTCGCCGATTGGCACACCGTGCCATGGATGTGATTTAAGTAAAAGCCCGAGCAGTTTCCATAAACGATCGGATGATTCTAAACTCATAACAATAAACAGGGTTGATTAATAATAGCTGGCTTAATTTAACGGTTTTTGGCGCTTAAGGCGAATTATCCTGTGTTAAATTTCAGAGCGACACAAGTTGATGTGTATAATAAACTTCAAAGCTTTTTTTGCCCGTTTCCTCAGCAAGACTGCGGATTAATTCCGGGCCATATTTATTTAAATAGTAAATCCATCCAAAAAATCTTTCCTGGGGATTTCCTTCAGGAAACAGATTTGCCGCAATTTTTGAAATGCGCTGAAGCTGCACTTTTTCATTCTGTTTCAGACTGCGCTGATGCTTTTGTTCAAGCTTATCCACTTCTTTCCCGATCCGGCTTGATGCACTTTTGATGGCGCCTTTCAGCGAAGCGTCCTGATCTACAAGAAACTGAAGTTTTCCATCCAGCAGGGTTTCCATTTCGCTTTTCAAATCACGAAAAACATCCCGGGAATCTGAGTCGGACTGTTGCTCCATAAATTCTGATTCCAGATCCTCGATGCGCTTGCTGTAATCCGGATATTGAAATGGAAGATCATGAATGATGCGCCCGATGGGCGGTTCGATGAGCGACATGCTGAGGCGGGGCATCAGAACGGGAAACAGAACTTCGAAATGCTCAAATAGCGGCTTCAGCTGAGCGTGATAGGCGATTTCTGCCGGTCCGCCGAGATAAACGAGATTGGGGAGCATCGCCTGCTGTAAAACGGGACGCAGAAAAACGTTGGGAGAAAATTTAGAAGGATCTTTTTCGGCCAGATTCTGAAGTTCCTGATTCGTAAAGACCTTTCCAGAGTCATTGGACCACTTTTCGTTTTCGCGATTAAGCTTGACTCTTCCCTTTTTCTCATCGTGCAGAAATAGCTGGCTTGAAACAGGCATCGCCTGCTGATGGTACACTTCGGCAAGTTTATCTGACTGACTTCGAATTACGTTTTCAATCTGATCCGCATCTGAAACAGCTTTCCTGAAAATTCCCGAATACGTTTTTTTTATCGCAGGATGATTGCTCCCTGCCAGAATCAGCCCGTGTTCCTCAAATAAGGCGAGCATCAGCCCGGCAAACGCGGCAGCATAGGTTTTTCCCGGCTGATAATGTTTTTCGAGCAACTGACGGACATCCCCCGAAAAATCTGTCTCCGGCATGATGGAGAAGAGCTTTTCCAGACTTTCTGCAATTCCCGCATGAAGCTCAGCAGCGGCCGAGGCGTGCGGTGGGATGTGATCAAAATCCACGCCGATTTTTTCTGAGGATTTTCCGGCCGGAATATTTACGGAACTGATTTCATCCAGATCGTGATCTTCATCAGCAATCCAGAAAACGGGAATAACCGGCTTACCCGTTTCCTGCTCCAGTTTTAGCGCGAGGTCAATTACCGAGAGTGCCTTATATAAAATGTATCCTGGACCGCCAAATATGGTCGTCTGCTGTCCAGTTGTTACGGTGATGCTCTCCTTTTTCCGCAGCCGGTTGATCTGGGATTTGGCTTTTTCACCGGCACCATATTTTTGATTGAAATCAAGAAGCAGTTCGGCGAGTTTTTCACGATCTCCTTTAAAGTTTAGCGCAGCGGCTTTTTCGGCGAGGGATTTGGCGTCGGTGGGAAACGTATCCAGAAAGAGTTTCAGTTTTCCATCGCCTTTGATGAAGTCCCGAAATAATGTAGTTGTTTGGAGCTGATCGTAGGAAACGGAATTCAGTTTCAAACTCACTCCTTTAGCTGGTTGATCTCATCACGAATTTTAGCGGCTTTTTCGTAATCCTCCTGCGCAATGGCGGTCTGGAGCTTTTTCTCGAGCGCCTGAAGTTTGTCATCCGGAGTGGATGATTTTGGCTTCGGCTGCGCTTTTGGCGCTGTTGACTGCACAGGGCTGGCCGATTCCGCCTGCTCGCTTTCACCTTTATTTTCGGATACAATTCCGGCTTCGTTCAGCACTTCTCTGGAAACAAAAATCGGTGCGTTAAAACGGATTGCGAGGGCAATGGCGTCGCTTGGGCGCGCATCCTGCTCAACCTGACTGCCATTAAAATCGTAAACAACCTGTGCGAAAAACGTGCCTTCTTTAAGCGCATTAATATGGATGTGCTTCACAAACGTATCAAAACTCTGGATGACGTTTCGCAGCAGATCGTGCGTCATCGGCCGGGGCGGCTTGATGTGCTCAAGTTCCAGTGCGATGGCCTGCGCTTCAAATGTACCTATAATAATGGGCAGTCTCCTGTTGCCATCTTCCTCGTTGAGAATAAGGGCGTAAGCTCCGCCGCTGCTGGGACTCGTTGACAGCCCCAAAATTTCCATTTGAATTTTATCCACGTCAAAAATCTGTTTTAAGTTTAGCCGGATACAAATTTACTAAAAATACCAGACCTACTAAACATTAATCCTGCCTTACTGATTCCATTCTTTCAGAAATTGATTTTTCAGGCGCTGTCTTTTGAATCCTGTATGAATTGAAATCAAAATTCAATCCGTTTCATACGCTCATAACTAACATTGCCGGTCGGTTTTTTACAGGTTTTCAGCTTAAAAATCCACCATATCAGATGGCTTCCCTTTGCCTTATCAGGAATGAATATAAAGTTGATGATTTAAATTGATATTTGCCCTTTTTGGGGTTAACTTTTGCCCTTCTAAGAGTATTTCGTAATTATTGCAGTTAACATAATGCTTGAACAATATTTACCCATCCTGGTTCTTATCGGGATTGCGGCCGGGCTGGCTGTCGTATTGATGATTCTTTCACGTATAATGGGTCCGCACAGGCCTAATGCGCACAAACTCCAGCCATATGAAAGCGGGATGGATCCCATCAGTGATGCGCGCGACCGCTACTCTGTCAGTTTTTACATGGTGGCCATGGAGTTCATCGTGTTCGACCTTGAAATTGTGTTTATTTACCCCTGGGCCGTTCGCTATCAGGAGCTCGGCTTCGGAACGTTTTGGGCTGTTATGGTATTTTTAACCATACTAACTCTCGGGCTTGTTTACACGCTCAAAAAAGAGTCCAAGAGCTTCGAAATTTCAAAATCCTGATCAATTACTTAACGACAACCACATTTTATGAGTCTCGAGAAATCTGTAGAATCGCAGGGCTTTCTTACCACTACCGTTGATTCCCTCACCAACTGGGCAAGGGCTAACGCAGCCTGGCCAATGCCAATGGGCCTTGCGTGCTGCGCTATTGAAATGATGGCTTTTGCCGGCCCCAAATACGACGCTGCCCGTTTTGGCTCTGAAGTAATGCGCTTCACCCCGCGCCAAAGCGACGTAATGATTGTAGCCGGATGGTGTACTTACAAGATGTCGCACGCTATTCGCAGAATCTGGGATCAGATGCCCGATCCGAAATGGTGTATCGCCATGGGTGCCTGCGCCTCAACCGGAGGAATGCACCGCTGTTACGGAGTTGTACAGGGTGTGGATAATTTCATCCCGGTAGATGTGTACGTTTCAGGATGCCCACCGCGTCCCGATGCCCTGCTGAACGCGCTGATGCAGATCCAGGAAAAAATTAAAACCGAACACTCCACACTCCTCGATACCTGAGCCGAATATGGATCGCAAAGAAAAATTAGCCAACGTCGTTAAAGCAATCGAAGAGAAGTTCGGCGATAAAGTACTTGAATCAGGCGGATATGCCGGTGATACGCTTATCACTGTAGATAAATCTGTGATTCACGATGTGTGCAGCTTTCTGAAAGAATCGCATCACTTCGATTATCTCGTAGATCTTTTTGGCACCGACCGCTTCACATCGGGCGACCGGTTTGAGGTGATTTACAATATCTTCAGCCTGAAGCACGCCATCCGGATTTTCATCAAAACCCGGATTCCTGAAGAAAATCCTGTTTTGCCTACAACTTCTGATATTTGGGAAGCTGCAAATTGGAACGAGCGCGAAGTCTGGGATATGTTCGGCATCAAATTCGACGGCCATCCGGATCTTCGCCGTATGTTCATGCCTGAGGATTTCAAATATCATCCTCTACGTAAGGAATTTCCTCTGCTCGGTATCCCCGGCTCAATTCCGCTGCCAACCACGACTCCAAATACCGAATAGACCGGACGCAACGCACTATCATGGAAAAATTCAGTTTTTTAGATAAAACAAAACCCACTTTTTTTAAGGAGCATCAAAACGCTCTTTATAAAAGTCTGGAAGACAAGCACACTACGATTGAGGAGCTTGAAGAGGATCCACTCGGAACGCGTATGATCCTGAATATGGGGCCTCAGCACCCTGCCACGCACGGCGTACTTCGTTTGCTGCTTGAACTGGATGGTGAGAAAATCACCAGAAATCGTCTGGATATCGGTTATCTGCACCGCGGAATTGAAAAAATCGCCGAGAACAAGACCTATCAGGAATTCATGCCGTATACCGACCGCATGGATTACCTCTCTCCTTACTCAAACAACGTTGCCATGTGTATGGCCGTTGAAAAAATTGCCGACATTGAAGTTCCTGAGCGCGCGCAGTACATCAGAATGATCGGCTGTGAGCTGGCACGAATTTCATCCCACTTGCTTTTCATGGGCGCAACGGTTATGGATACCGGCGCAATCAGCGTATTTATCTGGACATTCCGCGAGCGTGAGCGTATCTACGATATTTTCGACAACTTTGGCGGTCACCGCTTCACCATTTCACACTCCCGAATTGGCGGCGTTCACAACGATCTGTCTCCGCTGTGTATTGATATGATCAAAAACTTCACCGAGACATTCCCGGCTGAAGTTGAAGGATGGAAAAAGCTGCTGAACAGAAACCGGATTTTCTACGATCGTAACAACGGCGTGGGAACCATCTCCCGCGAAGATGCGATCAAGATCGGACTTACCGGACCGAATATCCGTGCAACCGGTGTACCGCTCGATTTACGCAAAGTAAATCCTTACATGCAGTACGATAAAGTTGATTTCGAAGTGCCAACGCGTCTTGAAGGTGATAACTTCGCCCGCTACATCTGCCGTATGGAAGAAATGCTTGAGAGTATCAAGATCATCAAGCAGTGTCTGGATAAGATGCCGAAAGGCCAGATCAGAACGGATGATGCGAAGAAAGCCTATCCTTCCAAGGATGAAGTTTATTATTCAATGGAAGGCATGATTCACGATTTTATGATGACCGATACCGGCGTTTGTCCGCCTGATGGTGTGGAGTGCTACACCGCTATTGAGGCACCGAAAGGCGAACTTGGTTTCTACATCCAAAGCGACGGAACCGGACATCCCTGGAGAATGAAAATTAAATCACCATCATTTACCAATCTTCAGGGACTGGAAAAAATTCTTGATGGAGAAATGATCGCCGACACGGTAGTAATTATCGGTGGTGTTGACCCTGTTATGGGAGAATCTGACAAATAATTATGAGTAACGAACAGCAATATACGTTTAGCAAAGAGGAACTCGCCGAAATCGAAAAAATCAAGGCGAAGTATCCTGACAAAAAGCCGCCCGTAATGCCCGTTTTGTGGATGGCGCAGGAGAAGTTCGGACACGTTGAACCTGAAGTTCAGCGACTTGTAGCCGAAACACTCGATCTCCCTGAGGCTCATGTATATGGAGTCGCAACGTTTTACACACAGTACTACAAAGAAAAGATGGGAAAGTACGTACTTGATGTATGTACATGCCTCAGCTGCCAGATTTGTGGCGGCTATGATATCCTCCATTATCTTGAGGAAAAGCTCGGGATCAAAGCCGGCGAAACAACTGAAGACGGCAAATTCAGTATTCAGTCTGTAGAGTGCCTCGGCGCCTGCGGTTACGCCCCGATGATGCAGATTACCAACGACGTGTACTGCAATCATCTGACGAAGGAAAAAGTCGATACTATCCTGGATGATCTCAAAAAAGACAAACTTCCTGAGTTCGAGCAAATTCCGTTTCCTCAACATCAAAACGAATCCTCTAAAAGCTGATGGGCCAAATGTCAACTGACTGGAAATCCTTTCAACCCCTTCTCATCCCCAAGATTCCCAATCTTCATAAGATTGATGTGTATGAGAAAAACGGCGGTTACAAAACGCTCAAAGATATTTTAACGAGCAAGGATCACACTCCTGAATCGGTTACCAATACCGTGAAAGCCGCTAATTTGAGAGGACGCGGCGGAGCCGGTTTTAACGCCGGACTAAAGTGGTCATTTATGCCCAAGCCGGATGGCGGTCCGCGCTACATCGCCGCAAATGGTGATGAATCAGAACCTGGAACATTCAAGGATCGCCAGATTTTTGAGTACAATCCGCACCAGTTTATTGAAGGATCTATCATTGCGGGCTACGCAATGGACATTACCGCCGTTTACGTGTACATCCGCGGTGAATACCGCTCATGGATAAACATGTTCCAGAAAGCGGTTGATGACGCTTACGCGAAAGGATATCTCGGCAAAAACATTTGTAATTCAGGTTTTGATCTGGATATGTACGTGCACTCCGGTGCAGGCGCATACATCTGCGGAGAAGAATCTTCTTTGATGGAATCCCTTGAAGGGAAACGCGGCTATCCGAGAGTAAAGCCTCCGTTTCCTGCTCAGAAAGGACTTTGGGGGCGCCCAACAACCATCAACAATATTGAAACGCTTGCCAACGTACCGCTGATCATGAAAAACGGATCTGAGTGGTACACTTCCATTGGCGCGAAAACGCATCCCGGTCCTGTGCTTTACGGAATTTCCGGGCACGTGAACAAACCCGGCGTTTACGAATATCCGACAGGAATGCTGATTTCAGATCTCATTAACGAGGTTTGCGGCGGCATGAGAGGCGGCAAAAAAGTAAAAGCCGTTATTCCGGGCGGATCATCCACCCCGCCCCTGCGCGGCGATCAGCTTGATGGCGTCAGAATGGATGCCGACAGCCTTCGCGAAGCCGGTTCCATGATGGGAACGGCCGGTATGGTGATTATGGATGAAGACACCGACATGGTGGATGTGCTCTGGAGAATTTCTCACTTTTATCACCATGAATCCTGCGGACAGTGTACGCCCTGTCGCGACGGTACCGGGTTCCTGGAGAAAACGCTTATTAAAATCAAAAACGGGGAAGGCGAAACACGCGACCTCGATCTGTTGCTTGATCTCTGTACCCAAATTGAAGGCCGTACTATATGTGCGCTTGCCGATGCGGCAGCCTGGCCAGTTCGCTACACGATAACCCGTTTCCGCGAAGATTTTGAAAAACGCGTGAAGAAAAGCGCGTTTGCCCTTGCTTAAACTGTTTTAAACCTTTCAGAAACATGCCTGAAATTTTTATTGATGACAAAAGATACGAGTTTGAGGGAAGTCCGGTGCTTCTCCAGTTTTTGCTGGATGTAGGCCTCGACCACCCATTCTTCTGTTATCACCCTTCTCTTTCTATTCCGGCGAACTGCCGCCAGTGCTACGTGGAAGTCGGAACTCCGGTTCCAAACCGCGAAACCGGCGACTATGAGCTGGATGAAAACGGCGAACGCGTAATCCGTTTCTTCCCTAAGCTGATGCCTGCCTGTAAAATGGAAGCATCCGACGGAATGGTGGTAAAGACGCACCGTTCAAGTGAACTGGTAAAGCGGGGTCATAAGGATGTGCTCGAGTTTATCCTGATGAACCATCCGCTGGATTGTCCGATTTGTGATCAGGCCGGCGAATGTCCGCTTCAGATTCAGACGTACAAGTACGGGCCGGAAGGAAGCCGTTTTGAGCATAAGAAAGTACACAAGCCCAAGCGTATCAAGCTCGGGCCAAGAGTTATTCTGGATGCTGAGCGATGCATCAACTGTACACGATGCGTTCGTTTTACTGAGGAAATCAGCCAGACGCATCAGCTTGCCATTATTTCACGGGGTGATAAGAACTACCCCGCTACCGCTCCGGGACGCGAATTCGACGATCCGTATTCACTGAATACGGTTGATATCTGCCCGGTTGGCGCGCTTACATCATCCGATTTCAGATTCAAGGCACGCGTCTGGGAAATGAACCAGACACCAAGTATTGATGTCACCAACGGTAAAGGCGCCAACATCGACATCTGGACACGCGACAATCTCGTGATGAGAATCACACCGCGTTTCAATCCAAACGTAAATGATTACTGGATGCCGGATTTCGGCCGTGATGATTATCGCCGGATGAACGAGAACAGAATTTCAAGGCCGGAAGTCAAGGTGGATGATACACGGATTAAGTCATCATGGCACAATGCTGTACTGACGTTCAACGAGTATCTCTCCGGCGTTAACAACAAAGAAATTCTTGGAATCGGCAGCGCATTCTCCTCCGTTGAGGATAACTACGCATTGAACAAACTGCTCAACAGAATTGGCGTAAGCGAACTCGTTTTCACACCGAATATCGAAGAAGGTTCCGGCGACGGTTTCCTGATCAGCGATGATAAATATCCTAATACCAACGGATGTCGCCTGCTTGGTCTTAAGGAAATGAATCCTGCCGGGCTCAATAAAGCCATCTCTGCCGCTTCCGTGAAAGTTGTGGTTATGATGGAAGATGATCTCGTCGGACGGAGCGTAGTAACCGCTGAAGATCTCAAAGACAAAAAAGTGATCTACTTCGGATCTAATAACAACGAAACGTCGAAACTGGCTGATCTGGTAGTTCCGATAACTTGCTCCGCTGAGCACACCGCCAGCTACGTAAACGTTGACGGTCGTATTCAGCGCACTATTCCTGCCAAGGAAACGCTCTACACCAACCGTAAGCTGAATCTCGAGATGTCCGTAGGGCGCCTCGACCGCTACGCCACCAAGTATGATAACTGGTCGAGTGATGATAACCGCATCGACTGTGTCCCGGCGTGGGAGTTTATTGAAAATGCTGCGGAGCAATCCGGACAACCGTTTAACTTTGCCGATGCACGGGACGTCTTCGAAGATCTTTCAAAATCAATTGATGCTTTTTCGGGCATCACATATGAACGAATGGACGACGAACTGGGGGTAGTTATAGCCGGTTCAGAGAAACAGAAAGTCACGTCTGCTTAAATCAAAAATCTGAATGGACTCTTCACAAATTCCAATTGTATCCTCCTACATCGTAATGGCCGGTGCGCTGGGTTTCCTGCTTAATTCGGCGGCGATTACCGTTTATGCCGAGCGCAGGGTTGCCGCGTTTATACAGAATCGGGTCGGCCCGAACCGTGTAGGCCCGCTCGGGCTTTTTCAGCCGCTGGCTGACGTAGTCAAGCTCATTTTCAAAGAGGATGTCACCCCTGCTCAGGGAAATCCAACGCTGCACGCCACGGCACCGCTGATTCCGGTAATCACCGCGCTTATGACCGTTGCCGTGATTCCTTTTGGCGAGGGCATTTTTGTAACGAATATCAACGTTGGTGTGCTCTACATTCTGGCTGTTGCATCACTTGGTGTTTACGGCGTAACAATGGCCGGCTGGGCATCGAATAGTAAATATTCGCTTCTCGGCGGATTGCGCGCTGCCGCTCAGATGCTTAGCTACGAGCTCCCGATGGGTATGGCGCTGGCATCAGTTGTGCTTTTTGCACAGTCACTAAGTATGGTCACCATGGTGGAAAGCCAGGCGCATTTCTGGTTCATCTTTGTAAACCCAATCGGCGCGATCATCTTTATCGTCTGTACATTTGCCGAAGCCAACCGTACCCCCTTCGACCTTGTTGAGGCGGAACAGGAACTTGTTGGTGGATTCCACACCGAGTACAGCTCTATGAAATTCGGGATGTTCTTCCTCGCCGAATACATGCACGTTGTGATTGGCTCCATGCTCATCACCGTATTCTTCCTCGGCGGATGGCACCTGCCCTTCGCAGGCTACTACGAGCACATCCTCCCTGAAGCCGGCACATGGGCTAAAGCAATCCTGGATATCTCCGTATTCCTCGGTAAGACCATCTTCCTCGTATTCGTCTTCATCTGGGTACGCTGGACGATCCCAAGATTCAAGTACAATCAGCTGATGAGCTTAGGCTGGGCACGCCTTCTCCCGCTGTCCATCCTGAACTTCGCGGTTATCGCGTTCATCCTGATGGTGATTCATACTTATTTCTAAAAAGAAATAGTTTTCGAGGATTTTTAAAAAAGCCCGGTTTTGCCGGGCTTTTTTTGTTGAAAAGCAGTCTATCCATTTCCTGACGGCTCCGGGGCGGTGGTAGAAAGTAAGTAAGAAAACTGGCTCAATAAAAACTTCCCAATTCGTTGGCGTTTTTTGATCTAACACTCTTAATTGCCTTTACAGCGTGTTTACGGCCTGTATTGTAATCTCTACCCTTCATTATGTATATTGAGTATATGAAGAGTTCAAGTTCAAATATCGCACAACGAATTAAATCGATTATCCATCAATTCGATCCTAACGCAAAGGTTTATTTATATGGCTCACGCGTAACGGGAAATTTACAATCTGAATCTGACTGGGATGTGCTGATTTTACTTAGTTTCGATACAATAACACCTGAGTTTGAACGCAAGATTACATCTCCCCTTTATGATCTTGAATTTGACACCGGTGAAATCATCAGCCCGAGTGTGTATACGCAAAAAGAGTGGCATCAAAAGCATTGGGTGACTCCATTTTATAACAGCGTTATGCGTCAAAGCAAGCTGCTATGAATGAAATGCAGCCCGAAGATTATATTCGTTACCGACTTGAACGTGCGGATCAGACGCTGAAGGAAGTCGAATTGGCTATTTCGGTCGTCATTGTGCCAGTTTAGGCCGGTGAACGTGTGACTGTTTCGGCCGCCATTGTGCCACTTTCCATAATGATGCGTAGTCTTGCCGCTAAAAAATATTATGGCA
>PXAI01000071.1 GCA_003567135.1 Balneolia bacterium
CGCGACTGGGCACAGGGACAATTTTCTGTAACCTACTCCAGAGCCGAAGGCCTTAGCTCTACCAGTGACGACGCCCTCAGAAACATCGTAGTTGGCGGTCAGGCAATTGGTAATAACGTGGAAACCCCGCTTGCCTGGGATCGTCCGTGGGATATTAAAGGAAATGTGATTCTGACCTACGACAGGCCGAATCCGTTGTTTGGCCTGCGTCCGCTCAACCAGATGCGCCTCTATCTGGCCGCAACCTGGAGAAGCGGTATCCGCTACACGCCAATGATTTTCCAGGGCTTCGAAGCCAACCCGATTACGGGTGAAGCCGACTGGCGCCCGATTTACGAGCAAAGCGATGATCCGGCCGACCGGTTCTCAGAAACCGGCTCATCATGGTTTATGATGGATCTGAATTTTCAGAAGTGGTTCAAAGTTTCAGGAAACCGTGTTGCGGTTTTCCTTGAGATCACTAACCTGCTGAATAACAGCAATGCCGCTATCATTAACCCGGTTACCGGAAAAGCGTACCGCTCAGATTATCCGACCGATCAGCAGTCATTGGTAGAACTGCGTAATGACAGGTCGTTTGACGTTCCCGCGAACGTACGGGATCCCCGTTACCAGGATCCGCGCGATAACAACACTCCGGCTTATCTGAATCCGGCCAATTTCCTTGAACAGCGCCACATTATGCTCGGCCTGTCATTTGAATTTTGATAAAACTGAAGGTAACAGAACGTGTTTAATCCAAAACGAATGCATTTAAAATCACTATTGAGCCTGGCTTTTATTCTGGTTTTCAGCGCCGGTGTAACTGCTCAGGGAATTCTGCCTAACTTCGGAAGTTCACGCTCCGGTACCGCAGGGTATCAGTTTACAAAAATCAGCGTTGATCCAAGAGCTGCGGCCATGGGGAATTCGAGTATTGCCGATACTTACGACGGTGCGGCACTCTACTGGAACCCTGCACTCGCCGCCCGGGCAGACAGATCTCAGTTTTACGCCTCGCACACCGCCTACTTTGTGGATATTTCGATGAACTACATCGCCTATATCCACCGTTTCAGAGGCTTCAGCCTCGGCGCATCCCTTCAGTATCTGGATTCAGGTGATATCAACGAAACCACCGAGTTTAACCCAACCGGAACAGGGCGTACGTTTAAAACGGTACATCTTTCGGCGGGACTCACCATTGCTCAGAATCTTACCGAACTCTTCAGCTACGGCCTTACGCTCCGCTATCTTGATGAGCGCATTGAGGAAATCAGCATTCCTACAGCAGCCGTTGATTTCGGATTTTTCTATCAGGTTGGGGATACCGGCCTGCGTTTCGCAGTGGGGATCAATAATTTCGGTTTTGATGCCTCACCAAGCGGCACAACTTCAAGAACTACCCTTGACGGCGTAGTGGAAGAGAGTGATTTTGAGGAAGTTCCACTTCCAACCACCTTCAACCTCGGTGCTGCTTTTGATGCGTATGAAAGAGACAACCACCGCATAATTGTAACGGCGCAGGTTTCCAATCCGAGCGATAATTCAGAAAGGCTCAGCATCGGATCGGAGTACTCATTTATGGAGCAATTCCATGTACGTGCCGGATATCAGTTTGGCCAGGATGAGTTCAGTATCCCAAGTTTCGGAGTTGGTTTCGACCTTCCATTCGGGCCGCGTTCCGTTGGCTTCGACTACGGTTTTACCACATTCGACAGGCTTGGATCCATCCACCGCCTTGCCATGAAAATCACTTTGTAAGAAAATCCACCGAAAGGCAACTCTTCGAATTTCAGAAATTATGATGCGAATATCTCAACAACTGACTATCCTGATTCTCGGAATCACCGCAGCGGCTCTTATGCTTTCAGGCTGTGATGATATCTTCGGGTCAAAGGGAGATTCAACTACCGATGAAATTTTTGATACCGGCCGTCTGGATCCGACCTTTGTTCCGGATGACGTAGGCTACGCCTCGCTTCCTTTCTGGACGGATTTCAACCAGCCGACCGATGTGTATGTGGGATTCGATGAACTCGTGTACGTAACCGACAGCGACGGTCTTCATGTACTCGATCGCGCCGGCCGTCTGTTCCAGACTATACCGCTCGAAGGCGCAGTAGCCGTTGTGCAGGATCGTATGCTGGATGTTTACGTAGCCGCACGCGTGGATACGGTTCTTGAGCAGTATGGCGGAATTACGGTAAATCTTCCTGCCGTACTCAAAATCCGAAACGCCAACGGCGCGGGCCCTGTTCAGATTATCGACCGTCTTGTGCATCCGTTTTCTGATGCCAGCCGCCCGCCGGGTGTGAACAACCGGAGACTGGACGTTAACTCAAGCCTTTACGATCCGGAAACGAGTGATACCAATGTTGAAATTACCGGTCTCACCGTTCTGGCCGACAACACGCTTTACGTAACACGCCGCGGCCCGCTGAACCCGATCACCGATCCTCAGGCGCCGGATAACACTATTCTTGAATACACATTGCGCGATGATGGTTCAGGAACGATGCGCAACGTGCGGCAGATCAGGCAGCTAAACCCGAATACGCCATCTTTGGTGAGCGCAGTTGGCCCGGGCGATATCCAGAGTTTTATCGGCCCGCCGCAGCGTGAGAACATCTCATCAAACAGAAACTTCCTGGTTTCCCAAACGCGTCAGGATGTTTCCGTGCCTTACCGCGTACTTTGGGTTGAGGTTCGCGAAACCGACGACGGTATCCAGTATGCGCCGAATTCCTCGCTGCTTGGCCAGGATACCACGCGCGCCGACGGATTCCTCTACGAAGTGGGCAAATTTGAAAATCCATCCGGAATCTCATACGCGCCGGACGGAACAGGCTACATTTTTGTGACGGATTCCGCCAAAGACAGCCTGTTCGTATTCCAGTCAAATGGCCGTGAGGGCGTGCCCCCGCCTCCGGGATCGGAAGAAACCCGCGATATTAACGTCTCATTCGGCGGAACCGGACTGGCCGAACGCGAATTCAACGAACCATCCGGAGTGGCCTATTTCCGCCGGATTGTTTACGTGGCAGATAAAAATAACAACCGCATTTCAAGATTTATTCTGAATACGGATCTGGAGCGGTAGACGGATAACCGATTTCTGAAACTGAAAAATGCTCTGAATTCCTGATAATTTTACAGGAGTTCAGAGCATTTTGTTTTAAGCCGGATTATTCACGAATCGCATCCCTGTTGCAGAGATGCCGGGTGTACCGGGAATTTCGCTTCGCTTTGTACCCTTCAGGAAATTATTCCCTGAAAAACACCATCGGGTTAAAAATGATAGCTTAACCGAAGCCCGACACTTCTTCTCCACAGGTCAATACGCGTTAATCTGGTCACTCCAAGAGAGGTATCTGTACCGGCGAACAGATTATAGAAAGGTGTAATATCCTGATTGTAAATCAAATCTACGCTTAAAGGCGGCATATTACCCGGCAACCGGTATCCGATTCCGAAGGTGACGCCCAGAATTACGTCATTCGAAAGCTCTGAAAGCAAGTGAGGTGATTCTGTTACCGTATCACCTTGTGTGATTCGGGCGATACCATCTGAAGATCCGATTCTTGTGGATATCCGGAATCCGGCAGTAAATATTAGATATCTTAAATTTTCAAGATGATGCAGTTTTACTTTCAATGGAAGGCTGAGGTAAGATATATGCGGATTACCGGCCTCTTCAATTGTTGCCCCTCCGGCTCTGAGACTGGGTAGTCTATATTTGAAGTAAGTGTACTCGATTCCGGTAACAAATGAAATGTCCTCATTTATTTTGAATACCGGTTGTGCAATGGCCGAAAACCCGGTTTCAGGTTCGATAAATATATCCAAGCCTGTCCAACCGCGATTGAAGTCTACACTGGTGCGGTCAACAGAAACGCCAACTCTCCATTCACTGATTGACTGTGCCTGCGTCTGTGTTAATCCCGCATGAAGGAAAATGAATAGTATTAGCGAAATGATTGGGATTATCTTCCGGAAATGTTTCATTGAATGGGTATTGCTTAGTAAGTGTATCGATCAACCTTTATGAAGTTGTGATATCATTAAAGTAGATTTACCAATCGATAGTTATATCAATGGGAGTAAAATTGTTTGTTGGCGGAAATTCTGGAACATAATCAGGAAGATCATCCCAAAGTTTGGTGATTGTACCGGTTGTACTATTGTATTTATGTGGTACGTAGTGAGCTCCGGAGCCTTTATGAATATCCCTGATAAACACAAAGTTGCCATCCGGCATCCATTTTACGTTATGACCACCAAGTTCGGTAATCTGTTCAAAATGTTCGAGAGAAAAGGAGGTTTTGACCAGTTGGTCCGCAAAGTCCCGACGAATTTCAAGAATAATTTCATTTCCGCGGGGGTTTGGTGTTGAATTATCAAGCCGAAACTCAGTACCGGTTAGTTCAGGATTAATTTCGTCTAAGCCGCCAGTGCTGAAGTCGTAATTGACGAAAATATTTGAATAATCACCTGAGACTGTATCAAGATAGAAAGCAGAAAAAAACGCGCCGTTGTTTCCCAGATTTGCCCTATTTAAGTACTCGCCTAAAGGTCCTTCAACACTTTCGTCTTCGTAATTAATAACATAGACTCCAATATCGTAATCTTGCTGATACGCTTGCCCCCAGACGCTTACCAATAAATTACTGCTGCCGGGCATAAACTGAGGATTTGCTGCATTATAACGATTTATAGTATGATCCGGGCTCCCGGTTAATTGTTTAGCTATACGTTTTTCCAAATCGATTACAATAACAAAAGTATGCTGGCCGCCAATGACAAACGTCGATGCTATGCGGGAATCATCTTCCGACCATGCAATAGACTGGGTGCCTGATGCAATAAACTCCGGATTCCGGCCATCCTTATCCACGATCCAAAGTTGTCTGATTGGTTCTGTTAAATTACCGGGTGTTCGCCGCCTTATTAAAGCAACTCTTTCACCATCATTCGAAAATGTTACATTATAAATGTCTTCCTTATCTTCCAGGGAAGAGCCGCCATATTCACCCGGATTGAAGTACGTTTCTTCCTCGGGATCATCCTCTAATTCGATAACATTAATGCTGTCATTGCAGGCGGAAAAAAGGAAGAAGAATAAAATGATTACAAATCGGGTTGCCATTACTAGTATCATAAAGCATATTATGTTTATGGTGTGATTTGTTTAAGAAAAGGTTTTCTTGTTCATAAATATTC
>PXAI01000311.1 GCA_003567135.1 Balneolia bacterium
CTCTACATATTCATCCGCCACGTACCCCACAAAAATCTCAAGCCCGAACTCGCCGAACAAATGGGCTACCTCGGTAATATCGTCTACAGCCTGATCCTGAACTGGCTCAAAGACGGAAAACCATCCATCGAATACATGGATTTCCTGAACACCAAACTGGCCGAAATCCAAAATCTCCCCGAAAGCGCCCTGGCCGGTCTGCAAATCCACCCCAAAGATGTTAATGATATGGAGTTGATGGATACGGTGAGGTTGAAATTCAGGGATGAAGAGACGGGGGGAACCGTGTATTTACGGTATGATCGGGGAAGTGGAAAATGCAAGTACCATGATTTGGAAGGATTTGGGGCGTGATTTCCTGATTAGGGAGAAGAGGAAGAGAGGAGATTCAGGAATTTATTGGATTAATGCCTGAGTAGTACATGGTGGCCTTTGATAGTGATTCAGGCGCACATCAAAAATTTTTGGAAAAATTTGTAAGGATTTTTTGATTTGATGATTGTGGAAGTATGAAGTATCAGGAGTTAACACATCGAGTTATTGGCTGTGCCATGGAGGTTCATAAGTACCTTGGAAATGGTTTTCAGGAGAAAATATACCAGCGGTGCCTGTCTATTGAGCTGAATATGAATAATATTGCTCACGAACAGGAAAAGGAGATGTTATTGCAGTAAAAAGGCTTCAACGTAGGAATGCGCAGGGCCGATTTTTTCGTTGAAGAAAAAATCATGGTAGAAATTAAAGCCGTCATAGAATTAGACGACGCACACCTCGCCCAGGCTATGAATTACGTGGAAGCATACAATTTAGAAATTGGCCTGCTAATAAATTTCGGCTCCCCAAGCCTCCAGTTTAAACGAGTCCACAACAACAAAATCCTGAAAAAAAGGAAAAACTGAACACAGCAGCCTAAATATTGCAGATTTGACTACTGTCGATTTTAAAAAGTAAAAATTAGACCCATTGTATCCGTTTACGGTGGATTTGAAAAATCCACCTATCGCCGACTCCAATACAATCGCCCCAAACCGGCACCATCAAAATCAAGGCAATCCCCAACCCAATCCTTCCAAATCAAGGTTGGATGACTTCCGGCCCCTGCCTCGTCAGCCTGATCGTCTCTATCCCAAGATTCACCTGGCCACCCTGGAAATCAAACAGCTGGTTCAATCCTCGCCAGGGTTCCATGTTGCGGAGGCCGTTGGCGAGGAGGGCAGGGTTTTTTACTTCGTTGAGCGTGCGGATGATGTAGTTGGCGTTGTCAAAGCCGATCATGGAGTAGAGGTCGGCGTCGCGGCCGAAACGGGCGCTGTATTCGGAGCGGAAGTTGCGCACGGCTTCGCTGCCTTCTTCACGGCGAAACACTTCCGGATAGATGATTCTGAAACGGTCAACGGCGTTGGATGAAAACGAATGTAATCCAAATTCGGAGGAGCCGATTACACGTGCCGGGCTGGACAGCCTGAGCAGGTCGGTTATCACCATGTCGATGAGGGTTGAGGCGCCGCCGCCGGTGAACGGCATGTAGAGCGCATCAAAGCGCTCGAGCGTGATGGTGGTATCAACGAGTTCGGGGTTTCCGCTAAAGTACTGTGTGTAGTCATCGACTTCGAAATTGCGGTCGCGGAAATTATCGGCGAAAAAGTGAACGAGCCTGCCGCCACGACGCAACACTTCCTCAGAAAAAGCGGCTGCAGATTCCATCCCAAGCGAGTTTTCATCTACGATGACTGAAAAGCTGCGGTAGCCCTGTCTTTCCATCGCCATACGGGCCATTGCGCGGCCGCGTTCACGGAATGTCGGGTTTGCCTGGAACATAAACGAGTTGGACTTTCCGAGGATCTCGGAGTTGGCAAGTGGGGCAATCAGCGGAATCTGATACGTGTTGGCCAGCGCCGCAAGCACTTCGGCATCCTCACTGAAGAGTGGACCGATCATGGCATCAATGTTGTGATCCCAGATAAGCTGATGAAATAGATCCTCAACTTCGTCATCTTCCTCTTTTTGGGCATGATGCAGAATTACGTTTGGCGCGTCGCCCAGCGCGTTATGCTGCTCTATCGCCAGCAAAACGCCGAAATAAATAGCGCGGCTCACTTCAAAAATATCAGACTGACGATCCTGCTGCGGTAATATAAGGCCGATGTTATAGGTGATTTCCTCTGGCGCGCTGAGGTTGCCTTCCGGGTTTAGTCTTGTCGCGTTAACCCGGTTTGAAGTGGCAGCCTGACGTATCCGCTGAATTTCATTCTCATGACTGCTTCCAAGCTGAAGCTCCGCCATTTTAACAAAACGCTGAGCTGTTTCAGACGGATGAATCCGGACTCCATCATTCAGAAGCCTTGATTTTGCCGAAATGCGTGAAGCTGAAAAAACGGCATTTTTTCGCTCAGCTACGGTAAGAAAACGGCTGAACTGATTGAAATAACGGTTCGCCTGATCGCGGACTGAACGGTTGTAGCCTGACTGATGCAGTTCGTCCAGAATGTCGAATGCAACGCCGTAATTGCGCGAATGAAGCATCGTCAGAGCAAAGGTGAGGCCGGCTTCATGGCGGATATCCTCCGGAAGGGAAGGATCAGTACGCAGATTGCTGAGAACCTGTCCGGCGGCGGTGTATCCGGCCGTGTTGTAGAACGATTTACCCAGAAACAGACGCGCCTCGGGCGAATCCAGATTTTCCAGAATGGCGATGGCATCATCATATTCGCCAACTTCAAAATGAGCGATAGCCTCATTAAAGCGCTGATCTGCCTGAGCCAAAACGGTAGTGTGCAGAAAAAGCATCACCAATAGAGTGATCAGTAATCCGGATTTTACCGGTAAGCGGTGTAAGCTTCTGGT
Organism: Balneolia bacterium; assembly: GCA_003567135.1. Lineage (GTDB taxonomy): Bacteria > Bacteroidota > Rhodothermia > Balneolales > Cyclonatronaceae > PXAI01. The sequence goes on from PXAI01000311.1 coordinate 2,845, forward strand.
GTAGTTCATGATACTGTGGTTAAATTGCTGAAATGGCCGATTATGAATGATGATATATGCCTGCAAGATGCAACGTTTATGATACGGAAAAATTTGCATTAGGGGAGAGTGGCTAATTGCCGTTATGTGTATACCGTGACACAGGGTTTTAGTTGTAGAAACGCCATGCATGTCGTCTCTGCATCTAAATTCTTTCAGAACTCTACTCCCATTCGATGGTCGATGGCGGCTTCGAGCTGATATCGTAGACCACCCGGTTTATTCCGCGCACCTCGTTTATGATGCGGTTTGATACGTGGCCGAGAAACTCATGCGGAAGATGCGCGAAATCGGCGGTCATTCCATCCACGCTGGTTACGGCGCGTATGGCGGCGGTGTATTCGTAAGTGCGTTCATCGCCCATTACGCCAACGCTCTTCACCGGAAGCAGCACGACCAGCGCCTGCCACGTTTTATCGTACAGCCCGGTGCTTTTAAGTTCATCGATAAAAATGGCGTCAGCTTCACGAAGCAGATCCAGTTTTTCACGGGTGAGGTCTCCCAAAACCCTGATTCCGAGTCCGGGCCCGGGGAAAGGGTGGCGCATCAAAAATGATTCGGGGATGCCCAGTCCACGACCGACTGAGCGGACTTCATCCTTAAACAGCTCCCGCATGGGTTCGAGCAGTTTGAGGTTCATTTTTTCCGGCAATCCGCCCACGTTGTGATGCGATTTTATCGTAGCCGACGGCCCTTTGAACGAAACGCTCTCGATGACATCGGGATACAGCGTACCCTGCGCGAGATAGGTATAGGATTTGTCGTCAGATACCTCATCATCAAAAACATCAATAAACGTATTGCCGATTATTTTTCGCTTTTTCTCGGGATCAGAAACGCCCTTCAGGTTATCCAGAAAGCGATCGGAGGCATCGACGCCGCGGACGGGCAGTTCGAGTACGTTCCGGTACATATCCAGAACCTGCTGAAATTCATTTTTTCGGAGCAGGCCGTTATCCACAAAAACACAGAGCAGCTGATCGCCGATGGCGCGGTGAATCAGCGTTGCGGTTACGGTTGAATCCACGCCGCCGGAAAGGCCGCAGATTACCTTATTATTGCCAACCTGCTCTCTGATCCGGGCGATGTTTTCCTCAATAAAAGCAGCCGGAGTCCAGTCGCCGGTTAGGCCGCATATTTTTATGGCGAAGTTTGACAGAATTTCGCTCCCGTGAACGGTGTGTACGACCTCAGGATGAAACTGTACGCCGTAAATCTGTTCTTCGCGGTGTCTGACGGCCGCAACGGGCGCGTTTTTGGTATGTGCGATAATTTCGTACTCATCAGGCAGGTCGTTCAGTTTATCGCCGTGACTCATCCAAACCTGGCTGTCCTGCGGGATATTTTCCAGAATCTGCGCAGGATTATCAATGATTAGTTTGGCTCGTCCGAATTCCCGTTTGTCGCTTTTCGCCACGCTGCCGGGCCTGGAAATGTGGGAGAGAAGCTGAAGTCCGTAGCAGATACCAAGAACCGGTACCTCAAAACTGAAGATTTCCGTGTTAAGCTCCGGCGCGTTCTGATCGTTTACGCTCATCGGTCCGCCGGAAAGAATAATGCCTTTAGGGGGATGAGCTCTGAACGGATCGAGCGGGGCGTTGAAGGGATGGATTTCGCAATAGATGCGAAGTTCGCGGATTCTGCGGGCGATCAGCTGCGTGTACTGCGAGCCGTAATCAAGAATTAAAATCCATTCGTGCTGCGATTGCATGGTCTTGAGTGTAGAAAATGAGCAATAAAAAAAGCCGGCACATCCTGATACCGGCTTTAAAGTTTAGAAAGCGGCTGTAAAAAAGCCCCGACTGGCCGTGGAATCAGATGATTTCCTGGTACGCATCTGCGCTCATCAGTGATTCAAGCTCAGAAGTATCCGATACCTTGATCTTAACGAGCCATCCATCTTCATAGGGACTGTCGTTTACGGCTTCCGGATTATCGGCGAGGTTTTCGTTTACTTCGCTTACTTCGCCGGCAATCGGCATAAAAAGTTCTGAAACCGTTTTTACGGCCTCAATATTTCCGAAAACTTCATCTTTTTCAAAGCTGTCGCCTTCATCAGGCAGTTCAACAAAAACGATATCGCCAAGTTCCCCCTGGGCGAAATCCGTAATGCCTACCGTTGCCGTCCCGTCGCCGTTGTCACGAACCCATTCGTGCTCTTTGGTGTATTTCAGTTCCGATGGGAAATTCATGGTGTGTTAATATTAGGATTGAATTTAAAATGTTTTTCAAGATAGTTCGTATCAAAATTCCCGCTGATAAAATTCGGGTCATCCAGCAGCTGGATGTGATACGGAATCGTAGTTTTAATACCTTCGATGACAAATTCCTCGAGCGAGCGCCGCATTTTAGCGATGGCGTCTTTTCTGGTTGGTGCGCTCACAATCAGCTTTGCGATCATGGAGTCGTAATTTGGCGGAACGCGGTAGCCCTGATATGCATGCGTATCCACGCGAACGCCACGGCCGCCCGGCATATTAAAGACGGTGATTTCACCGGCAGAAGGGCGAAATCCTTTTTCAGGATCTTCCGCATTAATCCGGCATTCGATAGCGTGACCACGAATCTTCAGTTCTCTGTTACGTAGCGGCTCGCCGTAGGCAATCTCAATCTGATTCTGAATAAGATCATAACGCGCAACTTCTTCAGTTACAGGATGCTCCACCTGAATACGGGTGTTCATCTCCATGAAGTAGAATTCGTTGTTTTTATCCACGAGAAACTCCACAGTTCCGGCGCCTTCGTAGTTTACGGTCTCGGCAGCGCGAATGGCGGCTTTACCCATTTTCTCACGCAGCTCGGGCGTCATGAGCGGGGAAGGGGCTTCCTCAAGAATTTTCTGATGGCGACGCTGCATCGAGCAGTCACGCTCACCCAGATGGGTGATAAATCCGTGTCGGTCACCTAAAACCTGAATCTCCACATGACGCGGATTTTCAATGTATTTTTCGATATAAACTTCGGGGTTGCCAAATGCGCTTCCAGCTTCCTGACGCGCAGAATCGAAGTTACGCTTGAAGTCTGATGCTTCGCGAACAATCCTCATGCCGCGTCCGCCGCCACCGGCGGTAGCTTTAATAATTACAGGATAGCCCACTTCTTCAGCCACTTTCATAGCAAGCTTCAGGTCGGAGATATTTCCGTCACTACCCGGAACTACAGGCACGCCATACTTGATCATGTTTTCCTTGGCAGTGGATTTATCACCCATCTGGGAAATCATGTCGGGAGAGGGGCCAATAAACTTGATGTTGTGTTCCTGGCAAATCCGCGAGAATTCGGCGTTTTCTGCCAGAAATCCGTATCCGGGATGAATAGCTTCGGCATTGGTAACTTCGGCGGCAGCAATCAGCCTGGGAATTTTCAGGTAGCTTTCTTTCGAAGCAGGCGGGCCGATACAAACCGCTTCATCCGCGAAGCGAACATGCAGGCTGTTGGCATCCGCAGTGGAATAAACCGCCACTGTTTTGATGCCCATTTCCTTACATGTGCGGATTACACGAAGCGCGATTTCGCCTCTGTTGGCAATAAGGATTTTCTTAAACATAAAAGTCAGTTAGTCGAATCAGGATGGTTGAATGAGGAACAGCGGCTGATCGAACTCAACCGGCTGGGCGTTATCGACGAGCACTTTCGTGATGGTGCCGCTAACTTCAGCTTCAATTTCATTCATGATTTTCATCGCTTCCACGATACAGAGAACGTCGCCTTTCTTTACAGTCTGGCCAACCTTAACGTATGGCGGATCTTCAGGAGACGGGGATGAGTAAAATGTTCCGACGATGGGCGATTTAATCGTTTCACCGGAGGTGTCATCCGCTTTGTGTGCCGCTTTATCCTGAGCTGGTGCGGCAGCCGGAGTCTGCTGTGGTGCCGCCTGTGCCGGTGGAGCGTAATAAACCTGCTCCTGAGCGGGCTGCGGCTTGTTTTTCTTAATACTTATTTTGAATTCACCTTCTTCAATAGACACCTCATCGACTTCACTGTCTGAAATCATGGTGAGAAGGTTTTTGATCAGTTTTAAGTCCATAAATATCCTCTAATTAATCGTTTTTGACCCGTTCTGAGTATGATGAGTTCCGGGTATCAACTTTAAGTTTATCCCCTTGGTTAATAAAAAGCGGTACCTGAATTACAGCACCGGTTTCAAGCGTGGCCGGTTTTGATCCGCCCTGAGCGGTATCACCCTTAATTCCCGGATCGGTTTGCGTAACCTCGAGAGCTACGTGATCGGGAAGTTCGGTGAAAAGGATTTTATCCTCTTCGGCATTTACCACCATTGTTACTTCCTGGCTTTCTTTCATGAACTCTGGTTTGTCCACGAGTTCCGGCATCAGGCCGACCTGATCAAAGGTTTCGGTGTGCATAAAGTGATACAGCGAACCATCGTTATATAGAAACTGGTAGGGATGACGTTCAACACGAATGGCCTCAGCTGATTCGCCTGACCTGAACGTTTTGTCGAGCACTTTGCCGGATTCAACTCCTTTGAGCTTGGTGCGAACAAATGCGGCACCTTTTCCCGGTTTTACGTGCTGAAATTCAATAATAGTAAACAACTGTCCATTCAGCTTGATGGTCAGACCGTTTCTGAAATCAGCTGTTGTGATCTTTGGCATAAAAGAATTTTAAATGATTTGTTCTGTTATAAATAGTGCCTGAAAATAAAGCTTATTCCATAATACTGCACCAAAAAAGAAACATCGTTTATAATATAATCGACTGTATGAGAATTAAAAATGTTGACCCGTCAGGTTACGGCGTTGTATACCGTCATCGAAAGAATCAGAATGATGAGTGCAGGGCAGATAAATCTGATGAAAATTGACCAGACCGGGAAAAACTTACTGTTGTCAACATTCTCGAAACCCTGGCGCAGTTCATCTTTAGCACGCTCCATTTTCCATACATAGCCCAGGAATATGCACATCATCAGTCCACCGAGCGGCAGGCCGATATCGCTGAAAATAAAGTCAATGGTTCCGATCAGACTGGTATCGAACGCGATAACAATGGAAATAACGGTTACGGCGCTTCCCACGTAAATAGCGGCGCGCTTTCGGCGTACCTTGTGTTCATCAATTACGTAGGATGTGGGCACTTCAAGCAGGGAAATAGAGGATGTAAGTGCCGCGATACTGAGCAGCAGGAAGAACGTTGCACCGAAGATGAGGCCGATCACGCCGCCCATGTTATGGAAGAGTTCGGGCAAAATCTGGAAGATCAGCGCCACGCCTGCAAACAGGCTTCCGTCTTCGTTGAACACCTCAACACCCTGCGCCTGCGCCATGAAGATAGCCGGCATAATGAGGAGTCCGGCCAGAAATGCGATTCCGATATCGGCAAAGGTTACATAGCCGCCAACTTCCGGAATATTCTCTTTGCGGCTCAGATATGATCCGTAGGTGATAAGCGCACCCATCCCCAGAGATAATGAGAAGAAGGCCTGACCCAGCGCTGAGAGAATTAAATCGCCGTCAATGGCGGAAAAATCGGGAACAAGGTAAACTCTGATTCCTTCTCCGGCGCCCGGCTGGAACAGCACGTAAACGATCATAATGACCATTACGATGAGCAAAAGCGGCATCAGGAATTTTACCGTGCGCTCGATACCGTCGCTTACACCGCCGAGAATAATCCAGACGGTGAGAGCCATAAAGATGATAGCAACAGTGGCGTTTAGCAATCCATTATCCAGCGCGGATATCCACTGGGCGGCCTCCATCATACCGGCGTAGTGGAAAATCTGTTCAAAGAAATAGCTGAGCGTCCATCCGGCAACAATTACGTAGAAGGAGAGGATGGCTATACCGCACAAGACGCACCAAAAACCAACAATCGGGAAAAACTTGCTGTTGCTCAGTGCTCTGAAGGCTCCCACAGGATTTTTCTTGGAGCTTCGGCCAATGCTGAGCTCGGCTACCATCACCGGGTACCCAATGATAAAAACGAGCAGTGCGTAAACGAGCAGGAAGGCGGCGCCTCCGTTTTCAGCCATTACGGTTGGAAAGCGCCAGATATTTCCGAGGCCGACAGCGGAGCCGGCTGCTGCGAGGACAAACCCCAGTTTAGAATTCCAGTTCCCCCGGGTATTGGTAGTTTGAGTTGCCAATGGATTAGAGTTTGTTCAGGTTGAGTTTTACAGGAATTCCGAGAAAATATTGGTTTTATTCGGAATTTCGCAATTTCCTCAGAATATATCCGCCAGAAGGGGGAATTGAAAGTTTTTCCGCCGCTACATCAAAACCTTTTTTATCCGCGTGCGTTTCTGTCGCAATGATTTCCCACACGCCCTTTGGCAGCGTAAGGCTGTGCACCGCCCAGTGATTCCCGTTCAGCGAAACGATGTAATCATACGGATCGCCGGCCGCTTCGCCGTTGATGGTACACGTAATGTGCAGGCTGTCGCTGTAATTCCAGAACTGAATCGCCTCAGGCGGTGATTTGCGCAGCGCGGGTGCATCCAGCCTGATACCGATCAATCCGCAGTAAAACTGAAAAAGGGACTGATTCTGAGAAATATCCTCAAAATTCAGGTAGTTGGTTTCGTTGTCCTTTTCGTAGCTGTTGTGGTCAATCCGGCCCGTGTAGGGATCGTGGACTTCATCATGGGGCACAACCACTTTTGTTCGTCCCCATTCCTGACCCTCGTGGATCATGGTGATTCCCTGCGATACAAAAAGATAGAGCGCCGCAAGCCGTGCCCGGACGACCTCATTCCGCTTAAGTTTTACCAGCTTATCGCGGCTTTTGAAAACACGCGATACTTTTTCGGTATCCAGGCCGATCCGGATGAAATCCCCCAGCGTGTAACCGTCGTGTGATTCCAGGTAATTTACCGCATGCGCCGCCGTAGTGTAGCGGCCGTTTGAGCGATCGAGCAGGGTGCCGCGCATAAAGTTTTCCAGAGCGTCGCGGGATGTTGCCGACTGCCACTCGCCGAAGATAAAACCGCGGTCATTTACGGGATCAGAGCCTTTTACGCCATTTCTGATCTGATCATTCCAGGATGGCCACCCCCGATGCGAAAAGCCTTCAGGATCGTATCCGCCGCCCCAGGGTTCGGCAATCAGCACAACGTTGGGATTAATTTTCTGTGCTTCCTCACGAATCATGTCAACCGTTTCGCGGTCGATCAGATTGGCGAGATCAAAACGAAATCCGTCGATGTGAAACTCTTCCATCCAGTATTTGATGGATTCGACAATCATTTTCCGGCCCATTTCTGATTCAGTGCGAAAATCGTTTCCGCATCCGCTTTCCGAGAGATAGTTTCCGTTTTCATCCAGGCGAAAATAGTGTTCTTTGTCGATCAGCTTAAACGGATTGTGATCATACTGCGAAGCGTGATTGTACACCACATCCATTATTACGGTGATGCCGTTTTTATGGAAGGCTTTCACCATCTCCTTAAACTCGCGAATGGCGGCAGTGGTCTTGCCGGATACGTAGGCGGGAGCGTTATCTCCGTCGCTGGCGTAGATCGTCTCCGGGCAGAAAAAGAAGGAAGTCATATATCCCCAGTAATTTCTGCCGTAGTAATTCCAGGTGTTAATTACGCCTTCTGAAATGGGCTCAAGATGCGGCGGTTCAAAAAGCGGAAACTTATGAAGCGGAAGCAGTTCAATGGCATTGACGCCAATTTTTTTAAGATGGTTTATTCCACCGTTTATATCATCCTCAATCAGGCCAAGATAAGTTCCCGGCTTGCTGCATCCGGAAGATTCATGTGCTGTGAGGTCTTTCAGATGCGCCTCGTAAATCACGAGATCACGCGGGTCTTCAGGGGTTACGAAATCATCGCCTTCCCAGTCGAATTCTTCCTTTTTGAAGATCAGTGTTTTCGGAAAATGGAGATAGTGATTCCGGCTGGCGACCATCTTCGAGTAGGGATCAGCAATACAGATATCCTTTTCTGAATCTTTGAATTCGTCGGCTATCGGTACGATCCGGTATCCGTAAAACTTACCGACGTGATTTTCCTTAATCGTGACCTGCCAGATATCGCCGCCGTTTTTGTTCATCTCATGGATGATGCCGCTTTTCTGTTCGTAGTTGTGGAAAATCTCAACAAACACTTTTTCGGCGCGGGGACAAAAGAGCCTGAATTCGGTGTAATCATCATGCGGGAAACATCCCAGCCTGATTTTCTTCCCGACCTTTTCGGCAGGTGCAGTTGCCGCCTTTGGTTCGGGCTTTACTTCTTCTTTGGGTTGCTGCTCGGTCAGTTCGTTCATTCAGTTTCTCAATCAGGAAATAGAAGATCCGGGCTCAGCGTCGGTCTCAACGAAACTTAGCGATGAATCGGCTGGATTTTCGGCCATCAGAATCATACCCTTGCTTTCCACGCCCATAATTTTTCGTGGCTTGAGATTTGCCACAACGCAAACACGCTTGCCGGGCAGATCATCGGGCTCAAAATATTCAGCAATGCCGCTGACCACCGTCCTGGTCTCATAGCCAAGATTCACGGTCAGTTTGAGTAGCTTTTTCGATTTTTTGATTTTCTCCGCAGCTACGATTTCGCCCACGCGAAGATCCTGCTTCATAAAATCATCAAACTCGAAGGGTTCTTTTTCTTCAGCGTATTCAACCGAAGCGGGCGCCGCTGATTCTTCCGTGGTCTTCAATTTGTCAAATTGTTTTTGGATGATCTCATCCTCCAGTTTTTTAAACAGGATTTCACCGGCTGAAACTTCGGTTCCCGGTTTTACCATTTCGGGGTGGACTTCATCCCACTGCAAAATATCTGCAAGCGAAAGCGACTTCCTGATTTTTTTACACGCATCCGGGATAACGGGGAAGAAGTAAACCGAAAGCGCAGCCGCTAATTGAGCAGAGACGTGCAACGTATTACCGCATTTTTCAGGATCGGTTTTGCGCGTATGCCAGGGCTCTGATTCCGTAAAATACTTATTCGCAGCGCGCGCCAGATTCATCGTCTGAGAAACGGCATCGCGCAGTTTGAACTTCTCGTACGCTTCAGAAATGCCTTCGCCGTACTTTTTGATCGAGTTGAGGATTTCAAGGTCTTTTTTATCCGGATTCACCAGCGGCGGAACCTGCTTATCGAAAAAGCGGTCGATGAAGCTGAACGTGCGGAATACAAAATTCCCGAGGATGTCGGCCAGTTCACTGTTTACGCGGGTCTGGAAATCTTTCCAGGAGAAATCGCTGTCCTTGGTTTCCGGAAGCGTGGTTGCCAGGCTGTATCGCAGCTGATCGGGCTCAAACTCTTCGAGATACTCGTGCAGCCAGACGGCCCATCCTCTGGAAGTTGAGAGCTTTTGACCTTCGAGATTCAGAAATTCGTTTGCCGGTACGTTTTTCGGAAGGATGTAATCCCCGTGCGCCTTCAGCATGGCTGGGAACATGATGCAGTGAAAAACGATGTTATCCTTGCCGATAAAGTGGACGAGCTCGGTTTCCTCATCCTGCCAGAAAAGCTTCCATCCTTCAGGATCACCGACTTGTGCGGCCCATTCCACCGTGGCGGAAATGTAGCCGATGGGTGCATCAAACCAGACGTAAAGCACCTTGCCGTCGGCGCCCTCAACCGGAACGGGAACGCCCCACTTCAGATCGCGCGTAACGGCACGGTCGCCGAGTCCGCCGTCGAGCCAGCTGCGGCACTGTCCGGTAACATTGGGTTTCCAGTCTTTTTTGGAATCGATCCACTCTTTGAGCCAGTCCTGAAAATTGCCGAGCGGGATGTACCAGTGCTCGGTTTCACGCATTTCCGGTTTCTCGCCGGACAGCACGCTCACGGGATCAATCAGTTCAGAAGGAGAGAGCGACGCTCCGCATTTTTCGCACTGATCGCCGAACGCCTCGGTATAACCACATTTGGGACACGTTCCCTTGATATAGCGGTCGGCAAGGAACATATCCGCTTTGGCATCATAAAACTGGTTTTCGGTTTTCTTGGTGAAAACGCCGTCGTCGTACAGTTTTTTGAAAAATTTCTGAGAGATTTCGCGATGCGTCCGGGAGCTGGTGCGTCCGTAATAATCAAAGCTGATTCCAAACTTTTCGAATACATCGGCGTTCATCGTGTGGTATTTATCCACCACGTCCTGCGGCGTAACGCCGGCTTTATCGGCGGCAATGGTTATCGGAACGCCGTGTTCATCAGAACCGCAAATAAAGAGGACTTCATCGTTGATGAGGCGTTTGTAGCGTACGTAAATATCTGCAGGCAGGTAAGCGCCGGCCATGTGCCCAAGGTGAATTGGCCCGTTTGCGTAGGGCAGGGCGGCCGTCACCATTATTCTTTTCGACATTGATTAAATAAACTCTGGTCTTTTAATATCGTTGCTAAAAGCGAATCGTAAAACTATGGTTGTCCTTCAGTAGCGGACAAATGATCAATATACACCACTATCATCTAAAATGACAGTTTTATAACGGCTCAGGATGAGAAGCGAAGCAGTAAATGATACAGGAAAATTCCGATCGATACGGATACGTTAAACGAGTGCTTTTCGCCGTATTGGGGCACTTCAAGGATGATATCGCATTTTTTCAGGACATCTTCATCCACGCCGGTAACCTCATTGCCGAATATGACGCACCACCTGGAATTTTTCGGGGTATTGAACTCCGTAAGCAGTTCGCTTTCCGAGGTTTGCTCTGCGGCGGCAAATTTGTATCCGCGGGATTTCAGTTCTTCGTAAGCCTGATCAAAATCTTCCCGGTATTCCCAGTGTACGGTTTCATCAGCACCAAGCGCCGTTTTTGAAATTTCAGGACGCGGAGGAGCCGGGGTGTAACCGGTAAGCCAGAGTTCGCCAACGCCCAGCGCGTCGCAGCTTCGGAATGCTGATCCCGTATTGTGCATACTGCGGATATTATGAAGCAGAACAACCAGGCTGCCCATTTCGTCGGGAGCCTTTCGTTTTTTGTTAAGCTGATGGATCTCTCTGGTAGTGCGTTTCAGCCGCATGGATAAAGCCGGTGTTTTGTCGTGGTTAGCCTAGCAGGGATTATGTAATCAGCTGCGTTCGAACTAACCAAATTAATTCAGTATATTTGAATTGATATTAGAAATTTAATTCCGGCTCTCAGCTAAGCTGATGCCGGTTTTTTTATGATGTCACGCCGGCAAAACGCCGGTCGCGGCAACAAATCAATTGTAACTGATTAAACTTAACAAAGCAACAAGACGTGAAAGTAACATATTTCTCTCAGGAAGGACTCGACAAACTCAGAAAAGAACTCCGTTTTCTGAAAACGGATGAGCGCAGGCGAATTGCGGAAGAAATTGATGAAGCCCGTTCAAAAGGCGATTTGAGCGAAAACGCTGAATACGACGCGGCCAAAGAGGCTCAGGGACATCTCGAAAAAAGAATTGCGGAACTTGAGGAGAGTCTTTCAAACGCGCGTGTGGTTGATGAAAAAAATATTGACGATTCAAAAGTCTACATTCTTTCGACTGTAACGATTCTGAATAAAAAAACGAACAAGCAGATGAAATACACCCTCGTTTCCAAAGAGGAAGCCGATTTTGCTCAGGGCAAGATCTCGGTGGATTCTCCGATCGGAAGCGCGCTGCTTGGAAAGGAAAAAGGGGAAACTGTTTCCGTTAAAGTTCCGGCCGGAATGCTCGAACTGGAAATCCAAAATATTGAACGTAATTAAAATCTGTTATTTATGAATATTGCTGTAATTGGAACAGGGTATGTGGGGTTGGTTACCGGCACCTGTTTCGCTGACTCCGGTAACAATGTAATTTGTGTTGATAATAACCCCGATAAACTGGCGAAGCTGAAAAAAGGCGAAGTGCCGATTTACGAGCCCGGCCTGGAAACAATGTTCCAGCGCTCGATTCGGGAAAAGCGAATTACCTTCACAGACAGCCTGGCTGATGCCGTAAACGCCAGCGAAATCATTTTTCTGTGTCTGCCTACGCCTCCGGGTGCCGATGGTCAGGCCGATTTGAGCTTCGTTCTGAACGTAGCCAGCGAAATCGGCGAAATAATTTCCGATTACAAAATTATCGTAAACAAAAGCACGGTTCCGGTCGGCACAGCCGATAAAGTGCATGAGAGAATTTCGCAGAAAACCGACGTTGAATTCGACGTCGTTTCCAATCCTGAATTCCTGCGCGAAGGTGCCGCCGTGGATGACTTTATGCGTCCGGAGCGGGTTGTGGTTGGTACTTCCAGCGAGCGCGCTCAGGAGCGTATGCAGCTGCTTTACGAGCCTTTCGTAAGAAGCGGAAACCCGATCATTTTTATGGATGAAAGAAGCTCGGAGCTGACCAAATACGCCGCTAACGCGTTTCTGGCTACAAAAATCTCCTTTATGAACGAGATTGCAAACATCTGCGAAAAAGTAGGAGCGGATGTGGATAACGTGCGTCGCGGTATCGGTACCGACAGCCGGATCGGAAAACGTTTCCTCTTCGCCGGAATCGGATACGGCGGAAGCTGTTTCCCGAAAGACGTACAGGCTCTGGATTACACATCAGATGAATACGGCTACGATTTCAAGATTCTGAAATCTGTGATCCACGTAAATGACCTTCAGAAACTTACGATGGTTGAGAAGGTAAAAGAGTTTTACGGGGATGATCTGAAAGCAAAGAAATTCGGCGTTTGGGGACTCGCCTTCAAACCTGAAACCGATGACGTTCGCGAAGCGCCTGCTATCTACATTATTCAGGCGCTGCTGGATGCCGGTGCCGAAGTAAACGCGTACGATCCTGAGGCCATTGAAACGTTCAAAGTGGGTATCGGAGAGAAGTACGCTTCGAAGATTAATTTTAAAAGTGACCAGACCAGCGTAATAGAGGATGTCGATGCGCTGCTGATTTGCACCGAGTGGAACGAGTTTCGCCGTCCTGATTTCGAAACGTTCAAAAAGAATATGAAAGCCCCGGTTATTTTTGACGGCCGGAATCTGTATAATCCTGACAGAGCTGAAGAGTTCGGCTTAACGTACATCAGCGTAGGAAGAAGGAGTGCAAATGTCTAATAAAAAAGTTCTTATAACCGGCGGTTCCGGCTTTTTGGGATCGCATCTTTGCGAAAAATATCTCGAGAAAGGCTACGATGTAATCTGCATGGATAACCTGATTACAGGTAACATCGAAAACGTGCAGCATTTGTTTAACGAGCCCAACTTTGAGTTTGTGAAGTACGATGTTACAAACTTCATTTACGTAAAAGGCGATCTCGATCTGGTGCTTCACTTTGCTTCACCGGCCTCGCCGATTGATTATCTCGAAATGCCGATTCAAACCCTTAAAGTTGGGTCACTCGGCACGCACAAAGCGCTCGGCCTTGCCAAGGATAAAGGCGCACGTTTCCTGCTGGCGTCCACCAGCGAGGTGTATGGCGATCCGCTGACGCATCCCCAGAAAGAAACGTACTGGGGAAATGTGAACCCGATTGGTTTCAGAGGCGTGTATGACGAAGCCAAGCGATTTGCCGAGGCGATGACCATGGCCTATCACCGTTTTCACAAACTGGAAACACGCATCGTACGAATTTTCAATACCTACGGACCAAGAATGCGCCTGAACGACGGCCGCGCGCTTCCTACGTTTATGACTCAGGCGCTTCGCGGTGAAGACATTACCGTTTTCGGGGATGGCTCCCAAACGCGCTCGTTCTGTTATGTGGACGATCTCGTGGAGGGAATCTACAGGCTTTCGCAGTCTGATGAAGTTTATCCGGTGAACATCGGAAATCCTTCTGAAATTACGATTCGCGAGTTTGCCGATGAGATTATCTCACTGACCGGCTCGAAGAGTAAAGTGATCTACAAAGAACTTCCCAAAGATGATCCGCAGGTTCGCCAGCCGGATATTACGCGTGCTAAAGAAATTATTGGGTGGGAACCACAAGTGCATCGAAGCGAAGGCCTTAAGCGAACACTGGATGATTTCCGAAAACGCGTTTAATCCTCAATGTAAACGTCCTGAAATCCTGAAAAGCAGACTCTCTTTACCCGTGATTTATCCATGATTATTCTCGGTATTTCATGCTATTACCACGACTCAGCCGCCGCGCTGATTCGGGACGGAGAGCTAATTGCCGCTGCTCAGGAAGAACGTTTTACCCGTAAAAAACACGATCCGGGTTTTCCGCACAACGCGATTGACTTTTGTCTGAAAGAAGCCAAAACGGATATCAGCGGGGTGGACGTCATTGCGTTTTACGACAAGCCGTTTCTGAAATTTGAGCGTATCCTGGAAACCTATTTGGGATATGTTCCGCGGGGCATACGAAGCGCGTGGAAAGCGCTGCCGATCTGGATCAAGGAAAAGCTCTGGATATCCGACCTGATCCGGAATGAGCTCAATTTTGAGGGCAAGCTGATTTTCCCCGAGCACCACGAATCGCACGCCGCATCCGCGTTTTTCCCTTCGCCGTTTCAGGATGCCGCGGTTCTTACGATGGACGGCGTAGGCGAGTGGGCCACCAGCTCCATCGGAATCGGGGAAGGCAACTCGTTGAAGCTGATTCGTGAAATGGAGTTTCCGCACTCTATCGGTTTGCTTTACTCCGCGTTTACATATTTCTGCGGATTCCGTGTTAATTCGGGCGAATATAAGCTGATGGGCCTCGCTCCGTACGGCGAACCAATCTACGCCCAAACCATCCTTGACGAACTGATCGACCTGAAAGAAGACGGCTCGTTCAGGATGAATATGAAGTATTTTGATTACGCGTCTGGCCTGAAAATGACCAGCCGGAAGTTCAACAAACTTTTTGGCGGCCCGCCGAGAGTTGCGGAATCAAAACTGACCAAACGCGAAATGGACATCGCCGCTTCGATCCAGAAAGTGACCGAGGAGATTATGATCCGAATGGCACGTTTTGCGGTTAAGGAGACCGGAAAATCGAATTTGTGTCTGGCCGGAGGCGTGGCGCTGAACTGCGTTGGAAACGGAAAAATCATCAAACTTCCGGAAGTTAAAAACCTCTGGATTCAGCCTGCCGCCGGAGATGCAGGTGGTGCCGTCGGTGCCGCGTATGCCGGATGGTATTCCTATCTTGGAAATGAACGAAACGTTGATTCTTCCGGAACCAAAGATCAGATGAAGGGCGCGTATCTCGGCCCGGAATTTTCGGATGTGGAGATTGGCGCCTTTGTGGAATCAAACGGCTATATCGCTGAAAAGCTGGATGATGCAGCCTTGTTTGAAAAAACAGCCGACGCCATCGCGGATGATCAGGTTGTTGGATGGTTTCAGGGAAAGATGGAGTTTGGCCCGAGAGCGCTGGGCGGCCGGTCTATTCTGGGCGATCCCCGTTCGGAAAACATGCAGAAAAAGCTGAATGTGAAGATCAAGTTCCGCGAAAGTTTTCGTCCGTTTGCGCCGTCGGTGCTGGATAAGCATCTTTCAGAGTATTTCGATCTGGAGCAGCATCAGCAGAGTCCGTACATGCTTCTGGTGGCACAGGTCAGGGAAAACCGACTGAAGCAGGTAAGCAAGGATGCGCAGGGATTTGATAAACTCTATCAGGTGCGGTCCGAGCTTCCGGCCATCACACACGTGGATAATTCGGCGCGGATTCAGACGGTCGAAAAATCCACAAATCCAAGATATTACGGACTGATTGAGGCTTTTTACCGCAAAACGGGCTGTCCGGTCATCATAAACACCAGTTTTAATGTGCGCGGCGAGCCGATCGTCTGCACGCCGGAGGATGCCTACCGCTGCTTCATGCGAACCGATATGGACGTGCTCGTTCTCGGAAGCTATTTATTCCGGAAAAAAGAGCAGCCCGATTTTGAGGAAAAAGTAAACTGGCAGGAGGAATTTCCCCTTGACTAACTTCGCTCACTTTATCCGGGAATTACAGAAGGAAATCACCGTTGACCGGAAGAAAATCCGTGATTTCGGGATTGTGATGTTTACGGTCGTCGGGCTCATCATCCCCGCGTTTCTTTCCTGGCGCGCCGACTGGATCATTACCGACTGGATGACGCGCCTCTTTATTTTTGGCTCGCTTTTCCTTGCCGTTTGCGTAATCCTCCCCAAACCGATGCAGCCCGTCTACCGCGCCTGGATGACGCTCGCTATTCTGCTGGGGCTGGTCATGACTAAAGTGATCATTTCACTGGTGTTTTATCTGATGATGGTTCCCATCGGACTGATTCGCCAGCTCGTAACCGGAGATCCGCTCAAGCAAAAAGCTGATCCTGACGCGGAAACATACTGGGTAAAAAAGGAACAGGAAAGCGATCCGGCGCAGTATGAAAAACAGTACTGATCCCGCCGTGCCTTCACTGATTGACGTTTATCCGTATCGAATCACAGAACATGGTGCCGAGTATTTGCTGCTCAGGCGTTCTGAGGATAAAATCTATGCCGGGCAGTGGCGGATGGTCGGAGGGAAGGTCAATCAAAACGAACCGGCGTGGAAAGCGGCGCTTCGTGAGCTGAGGGAAGAGACGGGCATCATCCCCGTAAAATTCTGGGCTTTGCCTTCTGTCAACACGTTCTATGAAGCGAAAACGGATCGCATCCACCATATTCCGGCTTTTGCCGCCGAAGTTGATGCTAAAGACGCAGAAGTTACGTTAAATGCCGAACACACGGATTACCGTTGGGAAAAGTGCGGTGCAGCCTGTAATTTAGTCCGATGGCCGGAACAGCAGCGCCTTATTTCACTTGCCGACCGGCTCATTAATTCATCTCAGATCCTCCCTGACTGGATCATCAATCAACAAATATGATTTTACGTTTAAACTGGGCTATTGCCTTAACCGGATTACTCATTTTAACCTTATTTCAGGGGCTCAGTGCCCAGCATTCAGAGAGCGGCTATGAAGTGCGTTTTGCGCCCGATTTTTGGTATAACGATGTGGATGGAATCCGCATAGGAGCGAGAATGCGCGGTCAGGTGCCCGGCTCGTTCAACGATGGCCCGCACAGGCTTGATGCCGGACTCTGGCTCGGTACGTGGTTTCCCGATCTGCCGGTTTCCTACTATGTAAAGTACACCGAACCGATACCTGCACTGTCCGATTTTAACAGCGAGGCGAGTGTCAGCGCGATCAGCTCCATACGCGAAGGAATGCACTGGCATTCGGCCGGATTCGATAAACGCTGGCAGCCCGGTTTTTACGAGGATACCTACACCGAGTTTTTCTTCGAAACCGGATTTCACAGAAGGTTCGATGATGAGTACGTAGCGTTTCCGGCGCTCTGGCAGCCGCAGGGCGTGGCGTTTCTGCACACCGGCGTGGAAGGGCGCTACCTGCAGCAATCGGGGATGTTTTACTATCGCGGAGAGATTCGCTCCGGAGCCGAGGCCGAGGATTTTGACAACAATTTCGTGCGTTTTGATGCCGACTTGCGTCAGGTATTCAACATCACGCGGGGACTGAACGTCAGGCTGAGAGGAACGTTTGGATTAACTTCCGGGGATCTGCCGCCCGAATATCAGACCACCGCTTCGTTCGCTAGCGCCATTGACTGGGTTTGGTCAGGATTTTTCCGCTCAAAAGGCACCATTCCCGTTCCGTTTCTTGAGTCAGGCGTGATGCAGCTCACCGGCGGGCCGTCCGTTCGGGGATACAACAAGCGCGACATCAAGGCGGCCAAAGACGGCACGCCCATTTTCTACAGCGAATACGCCGGATTCAACTTCGAGCTGGATTACCCGAATCCCATCGACAAAGGCTTCGAGCGAATCCCGATTGTCGGTGATTTCCTGCGACTGAGATCCTACCTCTTCAC
>PXAI01000010.1 GCA_003567135.1 Balneolia bacterium
CGGCTTTCCCGGCAATCAGAATTCCGATTCCGTACACATCCACCATCGCGCCGTGAACGATCGTCTGCAGCGCAAACTGATCCTCCAGAAAATCGCGCAGCAGGTACATAAACTTGGTGGTCTCAACCGGCGTTTTGAAAACGGGAATTCCGGCCTTCTCGCTCATTTCCAGCAGATAATCGGGCAAATCATTGTTATCTGTTACAAAAATTACGGGAATATCATGCGAAGTCAGGTTGCCAAACGCTTTTTTCTTATCATCCGGCGATAGAGTTTCGAGATACTCCGATTCCGTATTTCCAATTATCTGAATACGCTGCCAGGTGAACAGATTCACGTATCCGGAAAGCGCGAGTCCCGGCCGGTGAAGATCGGCTTCGGTGATCAGTTTGTCCGAGCAGTTATTCTCAGACGCGCAGTTGTTGAGCGTTAGCTTTACGTCGGCGCGAAGCTTTTCCACCAGATACGAAACCGTGATCTCATTTTTACGGGGGATGGGAGGCTGCGAAGCAAATGGCATGATGTTCAGGAAGTTGGTTTCATAAAAAAGGCCCGCCTTTTGAGCGGGCCCGATATTCCGCCTTACTTGGCAAAACGTTTGTTTTTATATCGCTTAAGCTGTCGGCTCATGTTGTCGATGGCTTTGTTCAGGGCCTGTTCGTAAGTTGCACCCTGCTCGCTGGCTACCAGAAGGTCGCCCGTTACTTTTACGGTCAGTTCAGCGGCCTGCGGCTCATCGTGATCTTTAGCAGGCTGCAAAATTATATCGCAATCTAAAATCTGATCATAAAATTTGGTAAGCTTGTTTACCGCTTCTGTAGAATGTTCGCGAAGCCTGTTACTTGCTTCAAAATGTCGGGCTGTGAATGAGATATTCATAATTCCTCTCGGTTTATAGGTGTATTTATTCAGTTTTCTGTTTGACCACGCGGGTGCGCCGTTTCATAAACGCTTTTAAGCCGGTCAACACTCGCGTGTGTATAAATTTGTGTTGCCGTAAGATTTGCATGTCCCAGCAGATCTTTAATGACACGGATGTCCGCACCGCGGTTCATCAAATGCGTGGCGAAACTGTGCCTGAGCACGTGCGGACTCTGCCGCGAAATCTCGCTCGCTAACGCAATGTGTTTTTTCACGATCCGCTGCACCGCCACGGGATAAATTCGTTTCCCGGACGCGCTGAAAAACAACGCTTCCCGGTCTTCAGCCGGAGTGGTTGGCTTGATAAATCCGCCGCGATACTGCTGCCATTGCTTAACGGCCTCAACGGCTTTGCTTCCAACCGGCACAATGCGTTCTTTCGAACCCTTTCCCGTTACGCGAATCTGGTTCATTCCAAAATCGAGGCTGTCGATATTGAGGCTGATCAGTTCTGCTAGTCGAATACCGGTTGCATAGAAAAGTTCGATAATCGCTTTTTCCTGAAACCCGGCCGGAGTTTCGGGTGAAAAATCCTCAAAAAGCTGATCTATTTCATGAACGGCAAGGCTTTTCGGCAGATGTTTCTCTTTTTTGGGATTGGCAAGCAGGGCGGCCGGATTCTGTTCGGTATGTCCGCGCCTGAACGCATATTTGAAAAAGGACCGGGCAGAGGCAGATTTTCTGGCTAAACTCGATTTGGATAGACCGCGGTCGGATAGATCACCCAGCCAGGCGCGAAGCGTAAAACGGCTGATTTTGGAAATATTTTCGAGACACTCCGGATCGTAATCCTCAAGAAAAATTTCGAGGTCAGACAAGTCGCGGCCATAAGAGCGAATGGTGTGCGGCGAAGCATTTCGCTCAATTTTCAGATACCCTAAGAATTTGTCCTTCAGTTGCCTCATCTTATAACAATATGGCATTTTCGCGGATAAAACGAAAATATTTCTCGCTAAACTGAACGCCCTTTCCAGGATATTTTTCGGCCCCGGATGCGGTCAATAAGCGTTGTTAAGGCCAGTCGCTGAAACCAGAAAACGCTGAGGGGATGCAGCACCACAATCCATTTATCCCACTCGAGCCATTCAGCCAGCAGAAGGCGGTGCAGAAACGCCATGCCAAGCGCAAAAACGGAGAGGTAAATCAGAAAGGCATTTGGCAGGATGATCCCCGCGATGAGCAGCGGAACCGGAAGGATATAAGCGCCGAAATGGAGAATGCCCATCAGAATAAACAGGGGGATGTTGTACCCGAAGCCGGCCAGAAAGTTCTTCCGGAATCCCTGATAAATTTCATCGGCGGAGGTGTACATCCTGCAAAAAACCTGATTCAGCCCGTGCATCATCATCATCCTGCCGTCGTATTTCATTACCTGACGCGCCAGCTCCACATCCTCTACAATCTGATCCTTGACCGCATCGTGACCGCCAATTTCGTGGTAAAAATCCCTTTTGAATGCCATGAACTGTCCACAGGCCGCAGCGAACATCGTTTTATATTTTGACCTGAACGACTTCGGCATCCAGTTTGGAGGACGCTCGGTATACGTAACCGGCAGAAATCCCAGTAGAGCATAATAAACCAGCGGCACGATCATTTTTTCCCAAAACGTGAGCATGATCTGATCGGGCCAAATCGTGAGAAAATCGAGTTTGCGGGATTCGAACGCGTGAACAGCTTTGGTGACCATATCCTTATCAAACCAGGTATCCGCATCCGCAAAAATAATCAGATCACCCTCTGCCGCCTTTCCCAGCTGATGGCACGCGTAAGGTTTGCCAAGCCATCCTTCCGGACGCTCCGAACCACTAAGAACCACTAAAGTATCGGGATAGCGGCGCTTCAGCTCACTCAAAATCCGGGGCGTGCGGTCGGTTGAGCCGTCATCAAGTACCAGCACGTTAACCTTTTCATAGGACTGCTCAAGGGTACTAACAAGACATCTTTCAATAACCGCCTCTTCATTACGCGCCGGAACACAGATCGAAACTTCAACGGTTTTGCCGGCGGCTTTAGGCTCGGCGTCAATTCCCCTGAATGAATACCGGTTTCTGAGCAGAATAGCGGTGATGACCAGAAGCATCATGATTCCGGCCAGCATAATAATCAGGAGTACGAGGAGCAATGAGTTGTGGGTTTTCGAATTTGATAATGTTTGTGAATTTACAAACGCTGAACTGAGAAATAGGGTTCATTGTTTGTTTCCTGGATTATTCACCAAAACTATTAACAGTCTAAAGTTCTGATCGTTTTTTTATTGTTTTGTGAATAATCCGGGATAAATTGTAACCCATGAAAATTACTTCAACTTTCGATTACGACAAACCGGTAAAAAAGGAAAATCCCGGCAGCTACCAGTGGTGGTATTTCGACGGGGCAGATGATTCGGGGGATTGGCACTTTGTCGTCATTTTCTACGAGGGCTGCCCGTTTTCGCCGGAATACAACAGAAGATGGGAGGAGAAGCCTGCACTCGCGCTGGCGGAAAAGCATCCGGGGATTACCATTTCGATCTATTATAAAGGGAAGCCGGTTTATTACAGCATGAGCGAATATCCGGAAAAAGATTGCGCGTTTGATGCTGATAAAATGAAGATACGGATCGGGGAGAACACGCTGGAGATGAAAGTGCATGATGGGTTGATTTCGCATCACATCAACCTGTACGAAAAGCTTCCGGGCGGTGATGAAGTATCCGGCGAGATGATTTTTCAGGGTCCCGTGCCAAATGAGGGATTATTTGGGGATCAGGAGAATGGAGAGACGAAAAAAGATCACGGCTGGAACCTGACGATCCCCAAAGCGAAGTTCAGCTCAAACGTTGAAATCAACAGCGTATCTGACGGACGAAAAAAAGGGCGATTCAGCGGAATTGGCTATCATGATCATAACATTGGTTCCGAGCCGATGAAGAACGAATTTGACGACTGGTACTGGGGACGGCTGCATTTCAAATCAGGAACGCTGGTCTATTATATGATGCAGGTAGCCGGAAAAATGGATTACCGTGCGTGGCTGATCAAACCGGACGGATCAGAAGTTCTGGATGAATTTACGGGCGGAAGTCTTCAGGAAACCGGCACGAACTTTTTTATGCTGAACTGCGCCCGTAAGATTTCGCTGAGTTCGCCATCCGGGAATAAGGTGGAAATCCAGAACAGAGCCGTGCTGGATTCGGGACCGTTTTACTACCGTTTTTTAAGCGATGCGATGATCGTATTCAAATCTACCGAATCGATTGAAACGTGCACAGGAATTTCGGAATACATCCAGCCTTCAAGAATACATCAGCGGCTGTTCTGGCCGCTTGTGCGGATGCGTTACCGTTATGTAAATCGTCCGCACTGGGTTCAGAAAAACCCCGCGCTGTACCGCTGGACCTGGTGAATAATCCGGGTTACGTATACCCCAAAAAGAAAAAGCCCTGATCGGTCAGGATCAGGGCTTGCATATAAAGGTCATTTTGTAGTCAGTTCAGCTTTACGGTGAACTGATCATATAAGTTTCAAAATCAGTTTGCGGTAACTGAGAGGCGTCCGTTCAGGCGCTTCGCGTTCGGTGCTACGCTTGAATCAGGATATTCGTCGATGATTCGCTGCGTAAGGGAACGGGCACGACTGTGGTTGCCATCCTCAATGGCGGCTTCAGCAGCCTGAAGGAGGTTAAATGGCGTGGTGGCATCGTTGATATCCCACTCGGCAGCGCGTTCAAACATGCGAACGGCATCGCTGTACCGTCCAAGATTCAGAAGAATCGTGGCATGAAGCGAAACAGGTCCAACCCCAATTACGCCATCCGGAACATCATAATCGCGGATGTAGGAAAGGGCAGACTCATACTCGCCGAGGCGTGAGTAGCTAATTGCCGCGTAGTACTTCGCGATGTTTCCTGCAGAAGTACGCGAGAAACGGTTTGCGATTTCAACAAGGCCGGGTTTCATTCTTTCATCATCGCCATAAAGAGCGTTCTCGTAATTACCACGAAGGAACTGAGCTTCAGAATAGGTGATGAGATCACGTGCGGTTCTTTCCTTTTCTGCACTGTCGAGCGTGTACCAGATGAATCCGCCAAGAATAAGGAAAAACGCCAGAGCACCGCCAATAACGGTCATTCTGTTTTCCTTAACCCATTGAGTGAATGTGTAATAAGAGGTTACCAGCGCATCCGTTTCGAGCTGGTCTTTAGATAAACGGTTAGACATTTCTGCTGTGTTAATTCAAAATTTCAAA
>PXAI01000163.1 GCA_003567135.1 Balneolia bacterium
TCATCGTAGACACATTAATCACATCCCAATCGCCAATATCGCTGTTAAAATTACTTGCTATGGAAAACATAAACGACATGTCTTCAACATGGCTTACATCCCAGCTGCCAATATCCTGATTGAAAGTGCCTCTGTTCTGGAAAAGGGATTGCATATCCGTTATCCCGCTTGTACAGGTAGCAGCAATTTCCGGGTTGTTTTCATCCGCATTTAAAAGTGCGATGACTCCATCACGGTCGCGTTTGGTGTAGGTGATGCCGTTTACTACGCCCGTATCGCCAACCGCCGCATCGGGGCACATGACCGTTACGCCGTTGGGGGCGAGGAAGAAATCGGGATTCGAGGCATGTGACTGATCAGCAATTGACAAACTCATGCACATTACAACTACGGCCGTTAACCACAGTTTGATCGTTTTCATAGATTGGTTTGTTTCTGTAGGTCGCATATAGGGGGATTTTTCAGATAATTGGTGATATCGGTTCGTAAATGTGCTTTTATTTGAAGCTCCGGCAGTATTACCGGGGTATATATTAAAGTGCAAGGTTCTAATCGGTAAAAATGCAACACAAGCAGCGTCCCTCGTTGATGAATAACATCCTTTAAGCAGGATGAGACATGTTGGCTTCCTTGCAAATCATGTTAGCAAATCACTATTTTAAATTTGTTCCTTAAATCTATAGATATGTATCTTTTTTTTGTTCTGCCTTGGCTTTTTGCACACTGTTAATATTATTCTTGGGCGCAAACCCCTATTCAAACGCGTTTGAAAAAGACGAGTACCTGATTCAGAATTTCACGGTTGAAGAGGGGCTGCCGCTTAATTCCATAAACCGCATTATTCAGGATAACCGTGGATATCTGTATTTCTCCACACTCGACGGAATCGCGCGGTATGATGGCTACGATTTTATCATTTACAACTCGGGCAATACCCCGGAACTGCCCTCCAACAGGATTATGGATATGCACCTTTCTGATGCCGGCGATCTCTGGTTTCTGAATGATCAGGGCATGGTAACCCGGAAGTCGGGAAGCGACTTTTTTACGTACTCACACCTTTCGGGGGATTTACCCGGATACGCCAAACGGATGCTAAGCGACCATTCAGGGCGATTCTGGATTATATCATCAGAAGGAGCTGTTGTTTATGATCCTGAAAATGATGCGTTTATTATTTCGGATGATCCGCTGATGCAGAGCCATTCGTACGTCGCTGAACCGCTCGGCGAATCCGGAATTCTGATTATTAATGATCATGGGCTGATTGCATATCACAGAGGAGAGACCCGCCTGCTCTTTGAAACTGCGGATTTCCCCATTCCCCACGCGCTTACAGAAAGTATTCATCAGGATGATTCCGGCAGAATTTGGATCAGCGGCGAGGACGGCATCTTCCGTTTTTCACCAGACGAGGGCCGGGCCGATGTGGTTTATATCCCCGAAAAGGAGAATTTTGTCGTGTGGAACGTGCATCAGCCTTCCGAAGGATCTCTCAGAATAAACTCCACATACGGATTTTACACATTTGATGAAACGCGAAACAGCTTCATACGTGAAGATGAGTCGTTTTTCAGCCAGCTTAACCGGAGTAATATCATTTTCGAAACATCCGACGGCGACAAGCTTCACATGGGGGTTAACAATGTTGATATAAACAACCGCACGGTACTCCGTTCCGAAGGCGTTCAGTCTGGTTTTATCGATAAGGAGGGTTCAGGCTGGGTTGCCACATTTACACGCGGAGTGTATCAAATTCGGAAATCGGGAATCGTAAATATCGCATCAGACCAGGTTTCGGGATTTGAGAATTCTTATTCCGTAATACAGACTTCAGATGGCAGTATCTGGGCCGGAACCCTCAGAAACGGTATTTTCAGGTTCTCAGATTCCGAAATCATGCACTGGAATGCGTCCAACAGTTCGCTCGACCGGAACTTCAACCGGTTTTTGTTTGAAGATACGGATGGCACCGTATTTGCCGGATTATGGGGTGCAGGCCTTTGGGAATTCACCGGAGACGACTGGGCTCCGGCTGATGATTTTGCAGCTGTCAAATCCGGAAATCATACCGTGGAGGCGATGCACCGGCACGGCGACGGAAGGCTTTTTGTGGGTACCAGCGGCCCGCTGTACGTAAAGGATCAGGCGCGCGCACGGCTGTTTGATTCCTCCCGTCAAAACGCCTTCAACGGCGTGCGAGTGATCCGTGAAAATGATAACGGGCGGATCTTTCTGGGCACAAACGGCAACGGAATTACCATTATCGATGAAGGGCGGATCAGAAACTACAGGTCGGCCAACAGCGGGCTCAGCACTGATTTCATCCGGGATATTTACCTTCAGTCGGCCGATACACTTTGGGCAGCTACGGAAAATTTCGGCCTGGTCCGCATAATTACAGATGATTCGGGAAGAGCGGTTTCGTTCGATAACATCACCGTTCAGGATGGGCTTTCGCACAATTCGCTCCACCGTATTATCCCCGATGATCACGGCTACCTCTGGATATCCTCCAACAGCGGCATCATGCGCATTCCGGCCGGTGACCTGAACCGGTATGCAAACGGCGAAATTCCCACCCTCAGCCTGGCGACGTTCAGCGAGCGCGAGGGCATGCTGAACCGCGAGGCCAACGGCGGCGTTCAAACTGCCGGGGTGAAGCTGGCATCCGGCGACATACTGTTCCCCAACCAGAGCGGGCTGACCCTGCACCGCGTTTCAGAAGATTACGGCACGGCGAACAGGCTTGTCTCAAATCCCGTAATTGAGTCGGTGCAGTTCTCAGATCGCGTAATTAACGTAACCGGAAACACCGTGGAGATTCCGCAGGGCCAACGAAACTTCCGGATTAAATTTACGGCTCCAAATTTCCAGTCGCCGGCGCGCGTGCTTTTTTACTACAAACTTGAGGGCGTAAACCCCGACTGGGAGCGGGCGGGAAGCGGGCGCGAAGCCGTACTCACAAACGTTCCGCCAGGCAACCATCAGTTTCGTATAAACGTATTTCAGGAAGGCCGGATGGAAACTCCGGCTGAGGCCACGATGCTGGTCACCGTACCCGGTTATTTTTATGAATCGGCGTGGTTTCTGCTGATTCTGTTTATCCTTGCCGCGGGACTGGTTTTTGCCGGAGTCAAATACCGCATAAGGGTACTTGAGAAAAATGAGAAGAAACTGCAGGAGCTGGTTGACCGCCAGACCGAGGATCTGCGCGCCGCGGCTGAGCAGAAATCCCGCTTTTTCTCGGGAATTACGCACGAATTAAAAACGCCGCTTTCGCTGATTGTGGGTCCGTTGCAGGATATTCTGGAATCGCCCGAAACGACCATCCAGCCGGGCATCCGCAGCCAGCTTTCGGTCGTCCAGCGCAACAGCCTTCGCCTGAACTCCCTCACCGATCAGATTCTCGACGTAACGCGCCTTAACGCCGACGCCCTGCGATTAAACCACCAGCCGCTTGATCCGGTGCAGATCACCCGCCAGATCGCCGGACAGTTTTACTCGCGTCTGGAACAAAAACTTATACACCTGGATATGCAGCTGGACACATTTACAGATCCGGTTTATGTTGATCCGGACGCATGGGAGCGGATTCTGATCAATTTGCTGAGTAACGCCATCAAGTTTTCGCCGGAAGACGGAACCATTTTCATACGTCTGGAAAATCATCCCGAAAGCTTCAGCCTCAGCGTAAGAGATGAGGGTCCCGGAATTGCAGCGGCTGATCAGCAGAAGGTTTTCGAATACCTCTATCAGGCCGGAGACAACAGCGCTGCCGGCGGTACCGGAATCGGACTTTATCTGGTAAAGGGTCTCGCCGAGCACATGAAAGGAAGCGTAAGGCTGATCTCGGAAGAAGGCCACGGTGCGGAGTTCATCGTAACCCTGAAAAAAGGCCACGACCATTTTTCCGATCAAGATTCTGTAAGCCACGAACCGCTGAAGCTGGCCAGCGAAATAATGCGTCATCCCGAAACGGATGATGCTGTGCCTGAGGCTGCCCCGGGAAACGGTCCCTCGCAGACCATTCTGGTTGTTGAGGATAATGACGATTTCCGGAAATATCTGGAGGATATCCTTTCCGCCGAGTTTCGCGTGGTAACCGCCGGCTAAGGCCGCACCGCTCTAAAAGTGCTGAAAGATAACCGCATCGACCTGATTATTTCAGACGTGATGATGCCCGGCATGGGCGGGTATGAGTTCATCAGCCGGATGCGCGAAGAAGAGCGGTACCAGAATCTGCCGGTCATCTTCCTTTCCGCAAAAAGCGACGAAAAGGATGTCGCCACGGGATTATCCTCCGGCGCGGATATCTATCTGAGCAAGCCCATCGGCAAGAAAATGCTGCTCGCCCAGATAACCGCCGTGCTCCGCCGCGAACAGATCATCCGCCAGAAATCCCTCGAAACCGAAGATGAGGACGAGCCCCAAATCAAGAAGACCATCCGTGAACTGATCTACCGCCAGCTGGCCAACCCCGCGCTGAACGTATCCCAAATCGCCGAAAGCCTGTACATCAGCCGCACCAGCCTCTACCGCGAATGGAAAAACACCGATGAAGTAAGCCTCAGCCAGTACATCCGCAACATCCGCATGAAAGAAGCCTACACTCTGATCACCGAAAAAGGATTCAGCGTTAACGAAGCCGCCCGCGCCACAGGCTACACCGAACCGGGGTATTTTTCAACCACGTTTAAGAAGGTTTACGGGAAGAGTCCGTCGGAGATAAAAGAAGAGTGAGATGGGTGAGAGAGTGAGAGAGTGAGATGCGTGAGATGCGTGAGATGGGTGAGATGGGTGAGATGGGTGAGATGGGTGAGATGAACGTTACAAACCCGGAACCGTAGGGGCAAACACGCCGATAACCGATGAGTCGATTACCCACAAAATCCTGCAAATCCCGTAATCCAAAAAATCCTGATCCTACTTCTTACTCTTCTTTGCCCAGTTATCCCGCAGCGTTACCGTCAAATTAAACACAGGTTTCTCCGCCGAAGCCGTTTTATCAGGATAGTAATACCCTTTGCGCATAAACTGGAAATGCGGTTTGTGTTCGCTTTTCAGATCTTCAATCAGCTCGGGCTCGGCCCACGCGTTTTCGATTACGTTCAGGCTGTCGGGGTTGATGTAATCCA
>PXAI01000160.1 GCA_003567135.1 Balneolia bacterium
AAGTCCGAGAATTTTTCCGGCATCTGAAGCTTCTTCAAGGCGAAGTTCAGGTGTGCCCCGCGTACCCATTTCGCCGTTCGTAAGATCCAGAACGGCCGTTTTGTAGCCGCTTTTGGCGAGTTTCGCCAGCGTGCCGGCGCAACAGAGTTCCACATCATCGGGATGTGCGGCGATGGCAAGAAAATCAACGGAATCGTTTTTATCTGGTAATATTTTAATCGGCATGAATATCCTTCATTATTTCGGCTTGATTCGCCATTTTCGTATAATACAACTACATTAAAGCAAAGCGTTTCGAAAATTAACAATAACGTATTCAATTCAAATATGAAATCGATAGATACCGACAGACTGGCCGAGCAGGCCCGGGAGTTTAAAACAGAGGTGCTTGAGTTTCTGGAAAAAAAAGAGATACCCGCAAAAATTGCAGAGTTGAAAGAGAAACTAAGCGAACAGGTGAAAAAAAATCCCGTGCCTACTTTGCTTGCCGTAGCGGCAGCAGGTTTCATTCTTGGGAAAATTCTGAAAAGGTAAACCACCAATTCGCTGAATAAATTATTATGAGTTTTCAAAAACTGCCGGCAGAAATCAGGGCATATCTTGAAAAAAGGCTGGAACTATTCTCGCTCACGATGTCAGAAAGGGCTTCACGACTGTTCGCCAAGGCATTAAGTAAAGGAATCGGGCTGGTTATGCTTGCAATCGCATCCGTACTTATCTTAATTTCTGTAAGCCTTGCGGTCGGGGATTTGATTGGGAAT
Source organism: Balneolia bacterium (assembly GCA_003567135.1). Lineage (GTDB taxonomy): Bacteria > Bacteroidota > Rhodothermia > Balneolales > Cyclonatronaceae > PXAI01. The sequence goes on from PXAI01000160.1 coordinate 762, forward strand.
TACGCATTGGGATTTTTGATCGTCGCCGTGTTCATTCTGCTGATCGGATTTTATCTGTATAAGTTTAAATCAAACGTTTTTGAGAATCTTATCTACCACAGGATTTCGAAAACGATCATAAAAAGCATGAATGAAGATGAGCTGGCTGATGATCCGGCAGGGGATGACCATACAAAAGTATAATAGTTGATTTACATAACATTCAGAATCATTTAAACCGTTTTTATTTGGAAATATGAGTACCAGTAAAGTTGATGAAATCACTGAAAAGCGCAAAAAACTGAAGGCAGAGGTCGAGCAGTTACAGCGCGAACTTGAAACGTCGGTTGATGGCATAAAAACGGACGTACAGGACCGGATGCGCCCGATGTACTGGATTAAACGCTATCCGCTTTATGCGGCCGGGGCGGCGGCTTTTCTGGGATTTTTAGTGGCCGGAAGAAAAAGTCCGCGCTCTTCAGGCTCAGCCCCCGAAAATGTGGATTATATTCCGCCGGCGGCGTTCGACCGCTCTCCGACGATCACGGAAATGGTATCCGGAGAACTGAAGCGTGCTGTTACTCAAAGAGCCACGTCGTATCTTGTTTCGAGGCTGGATGAGTACCTGAAGGATAAAATTAAAGAGGAAAACGAAAAAGCGTAACCGGCCATCGGTAAAAAAAGATTAAACGCTTCTCCGGCAGTATGAGGGAGACCACTTTATTGTTATTTTCACAAAATTGTGAATTTGGCGAACTCTGTTGAGTGCATCGGAACGCTGTGTATAGAAAATGCAATTGCATGTAACTAAATCGGTTCGCTTTCGTCAAAGACAATTCACTAACTGAATCTTTCTAATCTTAATTTGATTCAAATGCTCAGATTTACTGTTTTTTCACTTCTGATATTCTTAACCATCGGTTTGACCGCCGAAAAGGCTGCGGCGCAGGAATCCCGCCAAATTTCCCTGCAGGAAGCCGTGAATCTGGTTCTTGAGAACAATATTGATATCAGGCGTGCCCGGAATAACATGGAACGTTCAGAGATAGATGTTCGCCGCGCTACAGGTGCTTTTTTACCGAATCTCAACGCGACAACCAGCGCCAACCGCACTACGGGGCGTCAGTTTAACCAGTCTACGCTCGATTTCGACAGTTTTACACAGAACACGATAAGCGGACAGGTTTCAACCAATGTGCCCATTTTTACGGGATGGCAGAATATCAGCAATCTGAGAAGCGCAAGAGCCGAGCGTGATGCCGTTGAAAACGATTTTCAGCGTCTTCGGGAGGATATGATTATTGAAACCGGAAACGAATTTCTGCAGGTAATTCTGAACAAAGAGCTTCTTTCGATTGCAAAAGATAATCTGGAAACATCCCGCAAACAGCTGGAGCAGGTTGAGGCTCAGGTTGAAGTCGGTATGCGCCCGATAGTCGATCAGTTTAATCAGGAGGCCGTGGTTGCTAATAATGAGTCAGAAGTGATCCGCCAGGAGAACACGCTGAATCTGAGTAAAGTAAGGCTGGTTCGACTCCTTCAGCTCGACCAGCTGGATGATTACGAATTCGTCGTACCGGAAATTGATGACGAAATGCTGATGTTCCAGGATTATGACCTTACGGAATTGATTGAGCTGGCGCTCGAATCACGCAGAGACATCAGAAGCCGTGAAATGAGGCTGGAGGCAAGCGAGCATTCGCTCAGAGCAGCACGCAGCGGATACTGGCCAACACTCAGTTTTGGCGCTAATATAAACTCAAACTACAGTGATCAGTACCGTTTGTCCGAAATCGTGGATGGCGAAATCCAGCGGGTTACCGTCGGATTTTCAGATCAGTTTTTTGATCAGCGTGTAAACCGGTCTATAGGGTTTTCGCTTAATATTCCCATTTTCGATCGCTTGCAGACCAGATCGAATGTGCAAAATGAGCGCATCAATCAAAGAAATCTCGAGCTGGATCTGATCGATACCCGATCACAGATTTTTCAGGAAATTCGCCAGGCCTACAACGATTATCTCTCATTCGCGCAGGAACTTGAATCTACCGAAAAAGCACTCATTGCCGCTGAAAAAGCATTTGAAACGCAGCAGGAGAGATACAACGTTGGGTCAAGCACGTTGATTGAGCTTACCACAGCAAACAACGAGTTTGTACGAGCGGCCTCAAATCAGGTTCAGGCTACGTATCAGTTTGTTTTCCAGAGACAGGTTCTTGAATATTTCCTCGGCCGGATTTCAGAAGAAATTCAGCTCTGATCGTGTAACACTCTTTCGGATTTTGCGTAATTGACTCTTAGTGAGTCAGTTATAATGTTAACAGGCTCCGGAACTCCGGGGCCTTTTTTTTGGAATATGTGATGAATAAAGACCTGATAATTCAGATTAGCGAACTAACCAAGTTTTACCAGATGGGCTCGCAGGTGGTTAAAGCACTGCGCGGCGTTTCGTTTGATATAAAGCGCAACGAGTATATTGCGATTATGGGCCCGTCTGGCTCGGGCAAGTCAACGCTAATGAACGTCATCGGCTGCCTTGATACGCCAACATCAGGGCGCTACGTTTTGAACGGAACCGATGTCAGCGGATTGGAAGACAGCGATCTGGCGATGGTTAGAAATAAAGAGATCGGGTTTGTTTTCCAGACATTTAACCTGCTGCCGCGGTCAACGTGCCTGGCTAATGTGGAGCTGCCGCTCGTTTATGCCGGCATAAGAAGCGGTGAACGCAAGGAAAGAACCAGAGCCATGCTGGATAAAGTTGGCCTGGGCGATCGTATGGATCACAAACCCAATGAATTATCAGGAGGACAAAGGCAGCGTGTTGCGATTGCCCGTGCGCTGATCAATAATCCCGCCATACTTCTGGCCGATGAGCCCACCGGAAACCTGGACAGTAAAACCGGAGTCGAGATTATGGAGTTGTTTGATGAGCTCCACAGAGCAGGGAATACTATCATCCTGGTGACGCACGAGGAGGAAATCGCGCACTATTCCCAGCGGATTGTTCGCCTGAGAGACGGCCTGATTGAATCTGATAAACCGGTTTCAGATTCTGAGCGAATTCGCCCTGAGTCTGTCGTTGGGTGATAGCCCTCAATTTCTTCAGATTCCCGTGTTTACGGGATAGTTTGGGTTCTTTAAATTCTTATATTCCGTCATTAGGGAACTGAAATTAAAGAATATAAGAATGGCTAACTCGGTCTGGATAATTGAAGATGTGGCACTGTACCAGGAAACATTGCAGGAGGTTATCAATGAAGAACCTGATTTAACCTGCAAATCGGTTTTTGATAACTGGGAAGATGCTCATTCATTGCTTCAAAGCCTTCCTGAAGATGCTCCGGACGTAATTTTGCTGGATATCGGCCTAAAAGGTAAAAGCGGGGTGGAAGGTGTTGCCAGCCTCAAATCAGCTGCGCCGGACTCGCGGATCATCATGTTTACGGTGTACGAAGAAAACGAGAAAATTTTCGAGGCTATTTGTAACGGTGCATCGGGCTACCTTCTGAAAACTTCAACCGGAGATGAGATTATCTCATCTATAAAAAATGTGCTTACCGGAGGCGGGCCGATGAGCCCCGTAATAGCCGGAAAAGTGCTTAGCATGTTTTCTCAAATTGCACCGGTCAGAGAAAACTACATGTTGTCCGTCAGGGAAAAAGAAGTGTTAAAGGAACTGGTTGACGGAATGACCAAAAAAGAAATTTCGGAAAAACTTTTCATCAGTTACCATACTGTTGATTCACACATCCGGAATATTTACGATAAACTACACGTAAACAGCAAGTCAGAAGCTGTGGCAAAAGCAGTTAAAGAAAGATTGTTGTAAACTAAAATCTAACAAAGAGGAAAAATTATGGCCGATTTAAGACTGGTAAATGATGACAACAGTGATCTTGAGATCAAGTACAGGCTTGATCCCAAGTTCAGAGATTTTATTAAAATGACGGGTAAAGAGGTGATTCTGGATGTTACCAATGTCGATGGCAGTATCTCCGAAACTGTTCATGTAAGAACCAACAGTGGAGATGGTCTTCAAGTTAGCTTTGATGATGTAATTTCTTCAATTTCACACAAGATAGTTGATGGAAAAGTCCACGAATATGTACTTTCGAATATCATGTTATTGCCACAGGGTACTGTTGGTATTCAGGGACAGCCCACAGTGTCAAGAATAAGGCTTCGGCGGCCTCAGGTGGAATAAGAAGAATTTGGTAGCCAATTAGCCGGTACTCATTTAAAGGGTACCGGCTTTTTTATGCCTTCTTTGAAAGTAACCGTTTAACTTCGTATTATTTCATGTCTTTTGGAGAGAAAATGATTTAACCGCCGGGGCTTGTTTGTGAATAAAATTGTTAGTGTACTGCTGTTTGTGATTGGTCTTCCGGTTGCGGCCTTTTCGGCTTCCGGCAGCGAAGGGAATCCGCCCCTTGGAATTCCGCCCATCACAAACTACAATACTGCCAACCTTGGGTACAGTCCGGTTAATTTTGTCACTACCTACGACCGCTATGGCCGTCTGATTGTCGGAAACAATAATTCGGTTATGATATACGACGGTACCAACTGGAGTTTTCACACTGTTCCGGGTTTTACCGTTTTTGGAATGCACAGTACGGAGGATCGAATTTACACTGCAGGGTACTCTAATTTTGGTTATATCGACCTCAACGCTTCAGAGTTCACGTATGTCAATTTGCTCGACAGACTTGAAGATGAAATTGGGGTAGCTGAGTTCTGGCGCGTCTACGATCATAACGGGGTTGTCTTTTTTAGCACAAACAGAGGTTTTGTAATGTGGGATGAAAGCTCCGACACGCTTGAATACTTCCAACTTGGATCTATTTCAACCGGAGCTTTCTTGAATGAAAGTGGCCTGAATCTGTTTTCTGAAGAAGGGATTTACAGGTTTAACGATGAACTTGCTTCATTTGAACTGCACCCGTTTGATGATATAAATATCTTGTATGATGATGACCGCCCTGCATTTGTGTTAACCCTTGGCGAGCAGGATAAAAGAATCATCACGCGATACGGAAAATTTTATGCTATAGTAAATGGAGAATTAACCCTTTTGAATGAATTGGGGGATTTTCATGCCTATCATGCAAAAATTCTTCACAACGGGCTGATTGCCGTGGCAACGCTTGGTGACGGCATCCTTTTTCTGAACAGCAATGGTGAAATTGTAAATTGGCTGACAGAATCACACGGGCTTTCTGATGATACGGTGTACCATCTTCATCAGGAGGGCAGCGGGCCATTGTGGGCTTCAACCTTCAGCGGCATTTCGAGAATTGACGTTCATCTGCCCGCAACGAAATTTGACATAAATTACGGTTTTAATGCCGAGCATGTTCTTGGAACTGCCGTCAACGGCGATTATCTGTATATATCAACGAATAATGGTGTGAAAATTGTTTCACTCGAGTCTGTGACAAGCTCCTCATCAGCGCCGGTATTCGAAGTAATAGAAGGATTAGAGGATATAGCTTACCAGATAATTCCGTATAACAACGGAGTATTAGCCAAAACGCTGGGAAACATTTATTACGCGTCAGGCCGTGATCTTGCGGAGAATGTGATGCGGGTTAGTCTCAACCAATTATCCGTTTGCAACAAGTCCAATCATATTTACGGCGCTGAGCGGTATGGGGATTTACTTATTATTGAAGATGGTGAAGTAATAAAAAGAGTTGAAACCGGATTTGAAATAGCCGAACTGAGCGTAGTTGCTCCCGGAGAGGTTGTTGTGGTTTCCTTTGAAGATGAGGTCTTTCATATAACGATCTTTGATAAAACGACCGAAGAGCAGCAGCTGCTTAAGTCAGATGAGATTACAGCTGAGTTTGAGGTTACGCCGATTGATATCCCGTACAGAATTGATTCTCAGCCATTTCTGATAACAGATCACGGGCATACATACATAAGTTCAGGTAATGAGTTATACCTTTCGGATTATGAAAGTCGTACAGCCAGGCGCGTGGATAAGTTTCATAGCGGTACGGCCAAGCCACTGAACATTGGTAATATCAATATCAATAATATCAAAAAGTTTGAAAGCTCAAATGAGCAGGAAGATGATGTAAGGCGTTTTGTTGTTTCAAGCTCTTCAGGTATTCATATTCACCATCTGCAGGGAACTGAAAATATTCTGGTGGATAGGTTGTTGACTTCTTTTCTGCCATCGCCCAATGAGAACAGTTTGTCTCAGATAGGAAATAACCGGTTTATTTACGGAAGCGGCAGTGAGTTAGTCATGTTTACGTACGTGCCGAATTTTGGTGAAAAAGCCAATTTCCGCGCTGGTATAAGGGAGGTTGTCAGGGATCGTGATGAGGTTTTATATGATATCACATCCCGGAAAATACAAGGGGAAAGGCTGGAATACGCGGATAACGATTTTCGATTCACATTTTTTTCGTCTGATTTTCTTATTCCGAACCGGAACAGATTCCAATACAGGCTTGAGCCAATTGAGGATGAATGGTCAGAATGGAGTAACGAGCGTATCAAGGATTATACACGTCTTCGTGAAGGCCGGTACACGTTCAATGTTCGCGGAATGAGCAGCAACGGCCTGATAAGCCCTACCGTATCCTATTCATTTGTAATAATGCCGCCATGGTATCGTACCTGGTGGGCATATATGTTTTATGGTATATCGTTTGCGCTGATTCTCTATTCAGCTCACCGCTACCGTTTATCTCAGCTCCTCGAAGTGGAACGTACACGAACAAGAATCGCGCGTGATCTGCACGATGAGATCGGAAGTAATCTCAGCACTATTTCACTCATCGCAGAATTGCTGAAAAAGAAAAAAACGCTGGCAGAAAAAGATTATAAAAAACTGGATAACGTAGGATTCCTTTCGAAAGAAATGACAGAATCACTACGGGAGATTGTCTGGTTTATCAATCCTGAGAATGATGATCCGGGAGATCTGATTCTGAAAATGAAAGAGCTGGCCGAAAGGATGCTCAGTGGTGTAAAGTATGAGTTCAGGGTAGAGGGGAGCGGATATTTCAAAAACCTGAACCTGGAAAAACGTCGTCATATCTTTTTGATTCTCAAAGAAGCTCTGAATAATATCATCAAACACAGTGAAGCAAAAAAGGTAACTATCAATCTGAGCCTGCCAACAACAGATACTTTCCGAATGGAAATTGAGGATAATGGCGTAGGGATGGATCTTGAAACAGTTAAGAGAGGAAACGGGATCAATAATCTGCAGCGCCGTGCGGATGAAATTAACGGGAAGATGGAAGTCACGTCAACTGCCGGGAAAGGGACACGGATCGTGCTTTCGGCGCCTAACAGATAACAATTTACGGGCTTACAGTGTAGGGCTGAGCATTTCTGTTAAACAGGTTTATATTCGGTTCGAAGAGGGACGTTAAATAGAAGTAGCTTAATAATTAGAGACTTCCTGTTAAAAGATTAAAAAATGGCGTGAATACGTGATTACGCTGACGCACCTAACTACCTATATTCATAACAGATACTTGAAAGCTAAAAGTTTTTATTATCTGATTATGGATATCTTCACGAAGAAGAATAAAGCGGAACTGGAGTCGGAGGTGAGAGGCCGACTCCAGTTTTTTTTACATCTATCCGGTTTTTTGAAAAAATGGCGTAAACACGTGATGCGCCACCCCGTATTCTGGTATATCTTTAAATAAACATCAAGATCTCAGTCAAGTCCTGAGTCAAGAGTCGACGTTTCTTGGGCGCTCTTTTTTTTTGCGCTCAGCAACCAGAGTTTGAAACAAAAAAAGCCCGACTTTCTGAAAAGTCGGGCTTTTTTTGTTATGTACCGCGTACGGGATTCGAACCCGTGCTACCGCCGTGAAAGGGCGGCGTCCTAGGCCTCTAGACGAACGCGGCGTGGCAATAAGCTAATTGGAGGGAGCCCAATGGGATTTGAACCCACGGCCTCCAGGGCCACAACCTGGCGCTCTAACCAACTGAGCTATGGGCTCCGTGTGCCATCTTTGCAGGATGGGCTTGGTACCGCGTACGGGATTCGAACCCGTGCTACCGCCGTGAAAGGGCGGCGTCCTAGGCCTCTAGACGAACGCGGCATTCATTTGCATTGAATCCGGAAATTATAACGAGCAATGTTTCAGGCTTTGAGGCGACAGGCGGATTCGAACCGCCGTACGAGGTTTTGCAGACCTCTGCCTAGCCACTCGGCCATGTCGCCCGGAAAATCTTCGTACGCCCGTCAGGACTCGAACCTGAAACCTACTGCTTAGAAGGCAGTTGCTCTATCCGGTTGAGCTACGGGCGCGAAAAAGGACTCAATTCAATTAGCAAATAAATAAAAAAAGAACAATTGTCGGGGCGACAGGATTTGAACCTGCGACCCTCTGCTCCCAAAGCAGATGCGCTACCGGGCTGCGCTACGCCCCGAACATTTACTGAATCAGCAAAGATTTTAAATATACGACAGATACCAAATTATCGCAACCAAAATGTGATCAGAATATCATAAATCTGACGACTTCCCGGTTGCCATTTTTTAGCTGAATGGGAATCAGTTTTTGCCTGCCGGTACAAACGTATTAATAATCACGATCTTGCATCTTTTGCAGTGTGAATAATTTGCGATCCGGTGATGATCAGGGAATTATCAGTCATAAAAATTCTTTTCAAAACCGTACGACTCCGCTTTCCCGGTGAGGTTCTGAAAGATCGCAACGAGAAAACCTGAACCGTAGCCGGTTAGCTGAATAATGACGGCAGGAACGGACAGAAGCGATGTTGAAAGCGACTGACTTAGAAAAAGAGAGCTGATCACATTAATAACCAGATAGGATATCAGCGGGACGGATAATGCGGGTTGCCAGAAAAATGTGAGTACAGAAAAGATCAGGTAAATTGTAAACAATGCCGGTAGAGTGTGTACGGGTTTCAGCGTTCCGGGGTGACGTTTATTCAGGAAGATGCGGGCTTTCCCCGAGTTAAATACCTGCTTGAAAAATTGCCTGAAGGTTGATCGCCTTTTATGGTAAACCCATGCATCGGGAATCAGGGCAGACCTGCCGCCGGACTTAATTATCTTCATACTCAAGTCCAGATCCTCCCCAAACCTCAGATCAGAAAATCCTCCTGCTTTTTCAAAATGCACTTTATCAACAATCATATTAAAACTTCGCGGATAAAAAACATCAGCACTTTTTTTTCTGCCCCTGATACCACCGGTTGTCAATACGCTGGTCATGGCGTAGCTGATCGCTTTCTGGATGGGTGAAAATCCGGGGTGATCCCGATCCGGACCGCCTGCAATGGCTATCTCATTCTCGCTTAAAAATGATGTCAGGCTTCCGGTATAGTGCGGGGGGATGGTGCAGTCGGAGTCCAGAAAAATCAGATACTTTCCCATGGCACGTTTAGCTCCCGTATTTCGCGCTGGCCCGGGCCCCGAATTTGACTGATAGATGTAGGTAACATCCAGATGTTTTGTATATTTGTCGGCAACATGATCACAGCGATTGTCGGAACCATCGTCCACTATTATTATTTCAGCCAGTTTATTTAAATGCTGATCTATGCTTGCCAAAAGTTCGTTGAGTTCTTCCGGCCGGTTATAAACAGGTATGATAATTGAAAAAAGCGGGTAATTCACTGTGATTGTTTTCGTTAACCAGTCTGGCTGTATATTCTGATACGCCGGTACGTCGAATTCGTCCGGCTACCTGATTTTACTGTTATAAAAAATTACGTTACATAAACTCAAGATATGATTTCTTACAAAAAGCTGATAAGCGCATTTTTATTCATTTCGGTCACAACGTTTGGTATGAAGGCGGCGCAGGCGCAGAGTGTACAGGTTGAGGAAATTCCGGGTCCCGGAAGTACGGATAAAGTAATGCTGCTGAAAGGCGCGGCATTTTCAGCAGATGATTTCTGGGTGACTAAATTTGAGCAACCGAACCTTACGCTTGCCGAGTTTGACATCACGTACCGGAATGTACTCAGTTTCAGCACATCGCCAGAGGGATTACATCTTGCGGTATTGTACGAGAAGGAAGAGGGCGTATTCAGCGTGGATATCATCAACAGGGATGGCGAAGTTGCCTTCAGGAAATCTGCGCTGGATAATATCGAGTTCGGGGATCAGTCTCTGAAACTGTACCTGCTTAATAACGGGCGGTTCATTATTCGGGATAATATCGCAGGATTCAGGGGATTTGATCCTTCTGGCAGATTCAGCTTTGAAGTATTTAACGCATCGGCCAGTGAGGAAGGCGAGGCTGTTTCGGAGCTTGCCGCAGCCGGAAACGGCGACAGGATGTATGTATATAACCCAAGAATCATTCGCGAAGGCAGAAATGAATCCCGCATCCAGCTGCTGTATGATAACGATTTGCAGGGTGTGGCGTGGTATTCTCAGGAGGAAACTATCCAGACTGCAGCCACGACATCCGACGGAAAGTTTCTGTATATCGCTTCAGAGAACTCTTCAGGCAATGTGACGGTCAGAAAGTTTAATGACGAAGGGGAGAAGGTAGCTGAACTTTCCGCTGAGAATGAAAATGTTTCTGTTAAGTTTCAGCCTGAGGATGATGTCGTAATTTTTTACGCCGACCGCACCGCGCAGGTTTACCGCGTTGATTCAGGAGAACGGCTGGCTAATGCTTTTCTGAGAGGTAATGTAAATATCGTTGTAGCGCATTACGACGAAGCCGATAATGTAGTTGTAACGCTAACCGGCAGCCGGAACAGACAAACACGCGCTATTCAGCCCAGCGGCATTCACATCGTGGATCTAACTGCCCGTGCGTTAATTTCAACGGATTCTGTTCCTTCACAGCTTAACTATTTCGAATATCAGGATCCCACATTCGTGAGAACCGGCGCGAATCAGTATATGCTGTGTGGCACTAAAAACCCGCTGAATATTTCGATTAATCGCTGAGAGGCATAACCCGGATTATTCACGAATTATTTAAATATACGATATAAGTAACTGATTAAATATAGCTTTTAGCAAATATAGATTCCCTCAAATTTGGGTGTGCTATAAGTCGGCGACTTTTTACCTTCGCCTTGCCAGCGAAAAAAATTCCCCGAATTAGTCGGGGCAGGCTTTGGTGAATAATCCGGGATAAAAAAAGGTGAATACCCGAAAGTATTCACCTTTGAAAGATTAGACCGGCCGAAGCTTATCTTCTGCCCTGGTAAATCTCGTTTCTTCTGTTAACCACGAAAGGCTTTCCGTCGCTGCTTACGGTGATACGGGTAGCTGTTCCGCCATACTCTTCCCACTCGTAATTCTCGTCATTCCACTTGTACACAGAGTTGTTTGTACCAAGGATAAACACGGTTCCCTCTGCGCCAACGGCAATGTGGTTAGCTTCACCCGGAAGCTGCTCCCAGCTATTACCTCTTCTGCGGAAAATCTCGTTGTTGCGGTTCACAACAAACGCAGTTCCTTCAGGACCAACGCCAATACGACGCGCTGTTCCGGAGATTTCGAGCCACTCGTAGCTGTCATCATCCCAGCGGTAAGGAGTATCATCCATACCGATGATCCATACTTCACCATTGCCGCCAATGTCGATATCATGAGCTCGGCCCGGCATTTGTGCCCAGTTGTTACCTCTGCGCTGGAAAATCTCGTTGTCACGATTAATCACCCAGGCGTTACCATTCGGATCTACAGCGATTCTGGAAGCAGTTCCGCCGCGCTCATCCCACTCAAAATTATCTTCATTCCACTGGTAGGTTCTGTTGTTGGTTCCGATGATCCAAACTGAACCGTCAGCGCCGGCCGCGATATCTAAAGCACTGCCGGGCAATTGCTGCCACTGAGCGTTTGCTTCGTTGTTAAATGAAAACAATCCGATCAGGAGAAGGGCCGCCGTTAGAGAATAAGCTGTTATTTTTCTGTTTTTCATAATGTTAAGATTTAAAGTAAAGGTTAGTTCAAAATCGACTCACATTGAACATAAACTAAAAAAAATATCTACAGTTTCAATCTGTCTTTTTCAAGTTTCGCAGAAGATTTTGCCATACCGTTTGTCCTGATTTCCGTACTTTTTTTCTCTAAAAGAACGGATTCAGGTATGTTGTACAATGTATTGATTTCAAGGTCATCGTAATCATTTATCCATTTCCGGAAGCTCTTCTGCTCATCTTCCCGGTTGGCATCATCAAGAATAATTACCGCGCCCGGATTGAGCCTTTCGTAAATCAGTTCCACGGCAGGATATCGCGCCATTTTGTTCACAGACTGTGGTGGGCCGTCCACAATCAGCATATCAAATTTCAGGTTGGGATCAAGATTCGACAGGTTGTACCAAAGGAAGTTTTTTCCGCCAATTTCTTTATTCTCGAGCGGAGCCGCTTTGGTTTCGGCAAACTCATCTACTTCATGAAGCTGGAGGAGGGAATCAGTTTTTTTCCGGTATTCATTATCGTGATCCAGAGAGATGACTTTTCCCAATCCGTTCTTTTTACATGCATAACCGCAAACAATGGTCGAAACTCCACTGCCGAGCTCCAGAATCAGTTTCGGTTTTTTGATGGCGATCTGCGTCTGAACCAGCGACAAAAGCTCAGGTTTTGCGGCCCATCCATAGATGGCAGGAAGGGGAAACTTGAAATCAAGCTGCTGATGCAAAGAAATGAGTGCCTGAGTCTGACGCTGGTTATCGATAACTGACTCCTGTACGGCTCTGTAGGCGTGAAAAATGCCGCCAAATACAACCAATACGGCTAAGGTAAGGATGATTACCAGCGCACTGATTCCGAAAATGAAGTAAACAGGCAGGGCAAGAACGAGGAAAAGGAAGGGAGGAATGAAAACAAAAGGGTGATCTGCGTATTTAATCTTCATTCCTGTGAAGAAGTTGGCAAAGACTTTAATCATGCGCTGGAAAAATAAATTGGGCTTATCTGACAAAATTCTGAGCTGATCAGGCATTAGGAAATTTAATTCGGTTACTCAAAGCTTGCCTGTCGCTCCGGTACTAATACAATAAGTAGTTAAGGTGTTACAAAAATGCGAATTTTTTTCATTAAATAATATGAGCAATTTTTGTTTCGGGATGGTATAAAAAAAGCACGCCTGTTACAAAGAAGCAATGCAATGCGTCTCTGTAACAGGCGTGCAAAATATCCGCGTTGAGGATGTCTTACTTAGACTCTTCCTCTGCTTTTTTCTCCGACTCTTCTTCGTCGGTTACTTCGGCATCTTTCCATTCAAACATCAGATTATCGCGCGAAGCGTTCATCTTTATGCGAATGGTTGACCCTTCTGCTTTTTCGGAGTTTAGTAACTCTTCGGCCAGCGGATCTTCAACATATCGCTGAATAGCGCGCTTGAGCGGCCTTGCACCGTATTTTGGATCAAATCCTTTTTCTGAGAGAAACTCTTTGGCGCCCTTTGTAATATCAACGTTGAAGTTGAGATCACGGATTCGCTTGAAGAGCTCATCAGCCATATTATCGATAATCTTGAAGATATCGTTTTTCTCGAGCGGCTTGAAGACGATCACATCATCAACGCGATTCAGGAATTCAGGGTTGAACACTTTACGAAGCGCATCCTGAATAACAGACTTCATCTTTGCATAATCAAAGGATGAGTCAGACGGGCTGAACCCGATTCCGCGTCCCAGATTTTTGATATCACGCGCTCCGATGTTGGATGTCATGATAATGATCGTGTTTCTGAAATCGACTTTGTGGCCGAGAGAATCAGTAAGAATACCGTCATCCAGAACCTGGAGCAGAAGGTTGAACACATCAGGGTGTGCTTTTTCGATTTCATCCAGAAGTACAACTGAATACGGCTTACGGCGCACTTTTTCGGTAAGAATTCCGCCTTCCTCATATCCAACATATCCCGGAGGCGCTCCAACCAGACGCGACACGGAAAACTTCTCCATGTACTCACTCATATCAATTCTGATGAGGGCGTCATCAACGTCAAAGAGATATTTGGCAAGCACTTTGGCAAGCTCGGTTTTCCCGACGCCGGTAGGGCCGAGGAAAATAAATGAACCGATCGGGCGCGCCGGATCTTTCAGTCCTGCACGTGTACGCTGAATCGCTTTAGCCAGCTTGTTGATGGCTTCGTCCTGACCAATAACTTTGCCGGCGAGCTCATCCTGCATTTTCAGCAGTTTGATGCCTTCCTTCTGGGCAATCTTGTTAACCGGAATTCCGGTCATCATTGCAATGACGCGCGCCACGTCGCTTTCACTAACATCGAAAACAATTTCTTCAGACTCTTTTTCCCAGTTTTGTTGCGCCTGCTCCAGTTCCTCAATCAGCTTTTTCTCGCGATCACGAAGACGTGCCGCATCCTCAAAACGCTGCTTTTTTACCATCGAGTTCTTTTCAGTACTCGTTTTTTCGATCTCTTCTTCGAGATCGATAATATGCTTTGGCACGGTAATATTAGCGAGGTGAACTCTGGCTCCGGCTTCATCGAGCGCGTCAATTGCTTTGTCCGGCAGATACCGGTCGGTAACGTAGCGGTCGGTTAATTTTACGCAGGCTTTAAGTGCCTCTTCCGTATATCGAACCGAGTGGTGTTTCTCGTATTTGCTTTTGATCTGATTCAGAATGGTAACCGTTTCTTCCGGAGTAGTGGGATCTACCATAATTTTCTGGAATCGACGCTCCAGGGCGCCATCTTTTTCAATAAACTGACGGTATTCGTTGAGCGTTGTGGCTCCGATAGCCTGAACATCTCCGCGGGCAAGCGCGGGTTTCAGCATGTTTGAGGCATCGAGTGATCCAGATGCTCCGCCTGCGCCTACAATGGTGTGAAGCTCATCAATAAACAAAATTACGTTGTTCACTTTTTCGAGTTCGTTCATCACCGCTTTCATACGTTCCTCGAACTGGCCACGGTATTTGGTGCCTGCCACAAGCGCAGCAAGATCAAGCGCCACAACGCGCTTATCGTAAAGTACCCTTGAAACTTTGCGGGTAACAATCCGGATAGCAAGTCCTTCCGCGATGGCCGTTTTTCCCACTCCGGGCTCCCCGATCAGCACAGGGTTGTTCTTCTTGCGCCTGCTGAGAACCTGCGCCACGCGTTCAATTTCTTTTTCCCGACCCACGATAGGATCAAGTTTTCCATCTTCTGCAATTTTGGTTAAATCACGTCCGAAGTTATCAAGTACGGGTGTTTTAGACTTATCCATTTTCTTTTGACTTGAGCTGCCTGAGGAGGGTTTATAACTTTTTGAAGATCCGGTTTCGGATGTTACCTGAGAAGTGCCGGTTGCTGATGAAGCGGAAGAGCTCTGACCCCGGGATTTGCCCGAAATAATGAAATCCAGTTCTTCGCGAACGGCTTCGTAGGTAACGCTGAACTGCTGTAAAATTTGTGCGGCAATGTTTTCATCATCCCTTAAAAGTGAAAGGAGAAGATGTTCGGTGCCGATGGTATCGCTCTTGTAAAGCTTTGCTTCCAGATAGGTGATGCGCAGAACTTTTTCCGCCTGTTTTGTAAGCGGGATATTTCCAACAGTAACGGCGCCGCCTGTTCCGCGAACGGTATCCTCAATTGTTTTTTTGAGTTTGAAAAGGTCGCAGTTCAGATTCTTTAGAATCTTAATGGCCGCGCCCTCGCCAAGCCTGATGATACCAAGCGTAAGGTGTTCGGTTCCGATGTAATCGTGGCCCAGACGCAACGCTTCCTCGCGGCTGAACTGGATTACATCTCGTACTCTGTTAGAAAAGTTGCCTTCCATAATAATGGAGTAGAAGTTTGCTAAATGACTGGATCTGTGAAATAATTCTGCTTACTAAACGATGCACTCACTGCATTAGTTCGTCATTGCTCAAAGTAGTATGGAGCAATCCTAAAATCAAGCATAAAACGGTGATTCGCTTCTTAACGGGAATTTACAGCCGGTGTACGTTATGTGCAGCAATATTAATCAGGTAAGCGGGTTTTTTTATTCCTGATTTCGTTCAGTATTTGAACCGGAAATAAATTCTTTGATTCTGCTATCGAAGTGAATTGGCGTGCAGTTGCCACAAATATGCTTTGGCTGAGTGATAATCAGCCGGGAAAAAATCCTAAAACAGTGCTTTCCCGGTCATTTCTTCAGGCTGAGAAATCTTCATCAGCTTGAGTAGGGAAGGAGCCACATCGGCCAGAATTCCGTCCTCCGGGGATGCGTTTTTGTTTTCAGGATCGATCAGAATAAAGGGCACGGGCGCGGTAGTATGTGCGGTATGCGCGCTGCCGTCTTTTTCGTACATGCAGTCGGCGTTTCCGTGATCTGCAATGATGATAATTTTGTAATCATGCTTCATCGCCGTTTCAATGACGCGTTTGAGCTGAATGTCAACAAACTCAACGGCTTTTACGGCGGCTTCAAAAACGCCGGTATGGCCAACCATGTCCGGATTGGCGAAGTTCAGAATCCCCAGATCGTATTTTTCTGATTTCAGCGCTTCGCAAAGTTTATCCGCCACCTGATCGGCGCTCATCTCGGGCTGAAGATCGTACGTGGCCACTTTCGGACTCGGAACCATAATGCGCTCCTCGCCGACATTTTCTTTCTCGTCGCCGCCGTTAAAGAAATACGTTACGTGGGGATATTTTTCGGTTTCGGCGATGCGAAGCTGTTTTTTGCCGGCATCAGCCACCACTTTCCCAAGCGTATTCACCAGATTGACCGGAGGATAGGCGACCGGAACCCAGGTGTAGCGCTCATCATAGCGGGTGAAAGAGCAGTAGTGAAGATCAAGATACTGTCGCTCGAAGGAATCGAACTTCGGATCGGTAAGTGCCGTGGTGATTTGGCGCGCACGGTCACCGCGGATGTTGAAGAAAATGACGGTGTCTTTTTTGCTCAGTCTGGATTCCGGGGAAGTATCGATCAGGGAAGGGAGGATGAACTCATCGGTAACGTTATCGGCATAGCTGCTTTCAAAGGCTTCATTTGCGGTTGCAAACGTTTTCCCCTGGCCGTTAACCAGAAGCTCAACAGCTTTTTGAGTTCTTTCCCAGCGGTGATCACGATCCATGGCATAATAGCGGCCAACCACAGATGCGATTTTGCCGATACCGAATTCCTTAGCCTTTTCTTCAAACGCCTTGGCATATTTGATGCCTCCGTTTGGAGCAGTATCGCGGCCGTCGGTAAATGCGTGAACGTAAACCTGCTTCAGGCCCTCTTTTTTGGCCAGCTTCAGCAGCGCATAGAGGTGTTCGTTATGGGAGTGAACGCCGCCGTCGGAGAAGAGTCCCATTACGTGGATGTGCCCCTTCTTTTTTCCGTTTTCGATGGCGTCGAGCAGAACCTTGTTCTCAAAAAAATCGCCTTCGCGGATCGATTTGTTGATCCTTGAAAGCTCCTGCCAGACAATTCTTCCGGCTCCGATATTGAGGTGGCCTACTTCAGAATTCCCAAACTGACCCTCCGGAAGGCCTACATCTTCGCCGGAAGCCGATAACCGGCTATTGGGCCACGTGCTCATTAATCCATCAAAGAAAGGCGTTTTTGCTTTACTGATGGCGCTTATTTCAGGATTTTCGGACACACCATATCCGTCAAGAATTACAAGCAGGGCACGTGACATAAGAAATAGTTATTTGACAAAGAAAAGGCGGTTTTACTGAGTTACAGCTCAGGAAAGCTTGTTGACGTGGCGGGTCATATTGGATTTCTTGTTAGCCACGTTTTTTGGATGGATAAGACGCTTAACAGCCATTCTGTCCATGTAAGAAACCGCTTCAGTCAGCGCTTTTTCCGCTTCAGCCTTGTCCGTTGAATTCAGCACTTTTTTGTACAGAGTACGTACCTTGGAACGCTTGGCACGGTTTGCAATTCGCTTCTTTTTGTCCTGACGGACACGCTTAATCGATGATTTATGTTGAGGCATTTACACTATTATTTGATTGAAAATTAAGGGAATATCAGCCCCCTGATTTTCGACATGGTTATTTTGTAGTACAGTCTTTAAATTTAAGGTCTTTGTTAATTACAATCAATAAGGAATATCTGTTCCTGTTTACCTCAATTTCTGACCTAATAAATTACACTTTTATAGTATGATCGTAACCATCGACGGCCCTGCAGGTTCGGGCAAAAGCAGCACAGCAAAAGCAGTAGCCCGGCAAACCGGATGGCATTATCTCGATTCCGGCGCGCTGTACCGTACGTTCACACTTATATATATAAGGTCAGGTGCCGATGATAACCGCTTTGAGGAAACGGCAGATAATCATGAGATAGAACTGAGCGTTGAGGGTCGTCGTGTTATCACGCTGCTGGATGGAAAAGAAATGGGGGATGAGATCCGCACTAAAGAAGTGTCGGGCAAAGTCAGCCACGTGGCCGCTATTGGCTGGGTGCGAGACCGGGTGAACCGGATCATGCGTGAAGCCGCTGAGAAGTATAATTTTATTGCAGACGGACGCGACTTGGGCAGCGTAGTTTTTCCCGAAGCCAGGCTGAAGTTTTTTATGGTGGCTGATCCGGAAGTGCGGGCGAAAAGGCGTTTCGAGGAAATGAAGGAAAACGGAATGAATCCTGACTATGATGAGGTTCTCTCTAATATAAAGTCACGCGACAAGGCAGATTCCGGCCGGAAGATTGCGCCCTTGACGGAGCCTGAAGGTGCCATCAGAATTGACACCACATCCCTTGCTTTTAAGAAGCAGGTTGAGCTGATCGCTGAAAAGGTTAAGTCTGTGTAGATTTATAAGATTAAATTTATCAGTAATATAAGTGGCATTTTAATTGGTTTCTATCACCTGATTAAGAGTGTGAAATTCGTGTGGTTTCAACTAAAGTATTTTTAAAACAAAAATTGTATATTTAAAGCTCTCAACTTTTTGAGTTGGGAGCCAATAATTATGTCAACAATAACTAAAACGTTAACCCTAATCCCACCCCGAAAGCTTTTTTAATAAGTAATCAGGTTGCGGCAATTAGTTACAACAGGAACAATCATTAATGTCCGAAGAAACAAAAAAAGACAGCGTAGAAACAGAAGAAACCACAGTTGATACGGCAGCTGAAACTAAAGCCGAAGAAACGAAGGCTGCGGAAGCTCCAAAGAAGAAAGAAGAAAAAGAAGAGACTGTAGAAGCTTCATCCGAAACCGAAACCGCTGAAACTAAAGCAGAAGAAACTGCTGAAGTAAAAGAAGAATCAGCTGAGCCGGCAGTCGAAGCCAAAGAAGAAAAGGCTCCTGCAAAAAATGAAATCCCTGTATTTAAGGGCGAAGTTCAGAGCAAAGTGTACACACTTGATGAACTCGAAGAGGCTTCAGAAGATTACGATGAGAAGCAGTTCAATTCACTCGTGCAGATGTACGAAGGAACGCTTACTTCCATCACAGAAAAAGAAATTGTTACAGGCCGTATCGTATCACATGATGATAAGTACGTAATTGTAGATATCGGTTTCAAATCAGAAGGTATTATCCCTCTCAACGAATTCAAGTCGGTTGACGAAGTTAAGCCCGGCGACGAAGTAGAGGTATTTCTGGATCGCGTTGAAGACCGTGAGGGCCAGCTGGTTCTTTCGCGTCGTAAAGCCAACACCCTGCGCGTTTGGCAGCAAATCGAAGAATCACACGAGAAGCAGGAAGTTATCGAAGGTTACATCAAGCGCCGCATTAAAGGCGGTATGGTTGTGGATGTCTTCGGAATTGACGCCTTCCTTCCGGGTTCACAAATTGATGTACGTCCGGTACGTGATTTCGACGCTTA
>PXAI01000017.1 GCA_003567135.1 Balneolia bacterium
CCGGCCTCAAATTCGGCTGCAAGCTCCCGAACGGTTAGCGGTTTGCGTTCGGCCTCTTTTTTATTCGCTTCCCTAATTTTTTGCGGGTCTATATTGTCCTTAATCAAAGCCCTGTACTCAAGCGCTTTTTTTCGGGCATCTGCAAGCGATAGTTCACCAACTTTGCCAATAGTGATACGCTTTTGTTTTGTTCCTACCCTGTACATAAGGGAATACGTTTTCAGGCCGCTTGTATATACCCTCACATTAAACCCGCTTACAACTGAATCATAAACCTCATAGCGCTGGGGCTTCGCTTCCAGTTTTTTGATTGCGGCATAGTTTAGGGCTGATTGTTCGCTTTGCTTCGGCATGGCTTAAAATTAGGGCGTTTGAATTTGGGGTAACAACGGGGTAACAAAAATAAATTAATTATTTGAAACCCTCTGAAAACAAAATACCCTATTAAACGCTTATATTCAATAGTTTAAGCCTGTTTTATTAACTGCCTGAAAATAGCTGAAAAAGCGTGTTATTAGATTCCGGTTCTAAAGGCCGGGGGTTCGAATCCCTCCGGGCGCACAAATTTCCAAAAGCCCTGAATGATATTCGTTCAGGGCTTTTTTTATTGGATGATCAGCGCTTATTTCGCGGCGTGAACTTTCAGTTTAGAATTGTACTTTATTCAGGTTAGATATCACACGTACCGACTGTTTTCCACTTTCAATCTGAAGCACTATGAGACTACTGATTACCATCTTCTCCATCTTCATCCTAACCTCCACTTCTGCCATGGCTCAATACGACAGACTTAACGAACGATTCACAACCAGATCCGAAGTGATTGCCGCAAACGGCATGGTAGCCACAAGTCATCCGCTGGCCGCTCAGGTCGGGCTGGATATCCTGAAAAAAGGCGGTAACGCCATTGATGCCGCTATCGCTGCGAACGCCGCAATGGGATTGATGGAGCCGACCGGAAACGGAATTGGCGGTGATCTTTATGCCCTAATCTGGCATCAGGAAACGGAGCGCGTTTATGCTCTCAACGCCAGCGGCCGCTCACCGCTCGGCCTGTCTTATGATCAACTTATGGAAGAACTTAATGAGATGGACGAAGATCGCATCCCCCCTTCAAGCCTTTTGTCCGTTTCTGTACCCGGCGCCGTTGACGGCTGGTTTGAAATGCACGGTCGATTCGGCGATCTGCCTATGTCTGAACTGATGAAACCTTCTGTCCATTATGCAGAAAACGGTTTTCCTGTTCCTGAAGTCATTGCCGATGCCTGGAGAAGAAGCGCGCGAATTCTGAATGATCGCGTTGGTGCCTTCACCGAAACGTTCACGATCGACGGACGCGGTCCGGAAAAAGGCGAAATGATGACCAACCCCGATCTCGGCAATACGTACCGTATGCTTGGTGAAGTTGGCCGCGACTTTTTCTACAGTGGTGAAATTGCTGAGAAAACGGATGCCTTCATGAGGGAACACGGTGGATATCTCCGGTTTGATGATTTTTACAAACACACATCAGAATGGCACGAGCCTCTCAGCACAAACTATCGCGGTTATGATGTGTATCAGATCGGACAAAATAATCAGGGCACAGCTGTTTTACAGATGCTGAATATTCTTGAGGGATATGATCTTGAGTCTCTCGGATTCAATCATCCCAAAGCGCTTCACTACATGATTGAGGCCAAGAAACTCGCCTTTGAAGATCGCGCCAAATACTACGCAGATCCTGACTTTAATGAATTACCATTCGACCGGTTGATCAGTAAAGAATACGCGGATGAACGCAGGAATTTAATTGGCGAAAAGGCGCTCGAACGGGTAACGAGCGGAATTCCCGGCCTGAGAGATGGTGGAACAATTTTCCTCGCTACGGCCGATAAGCATGGAAATATGGTATCATTAATTCAGAGTAACTTCAGGGGGATGGGAACCGGATTCGTAGTACCCGGAACGGGATTCAGTTTTCAGAATCGCGGTGAACTATTTTCGCTGGATAAAAATCATCCCAATGTGTATGAGCCGGGCAAGCGACCCTTTCACACGATTATTCCCGGTTTTGTTACTAAGGATAATAAGCCTGTATTCGCACTCGGCGTAATGGGTGGTGAGTTCCAGCCCATGGGGCATGTTCAGATTCTCGTTAACATCATAGATTTCGGAATGAACGTGCAGGAAGCCGGAGATGCCATACGCTGGCTGCACACAAACTCAACCGAACCGATCGACTCCTTTGAAGATTTCCTCAAAGACGGCGGCCTTGTCCGTTTCGAAACTCCCATTGATCCTGAAATCGTTGAAACGCTCAGAGATATGGGGCATCAGGTTGAAATTGGCGGGGGATTTTACGGGCGCTATCAGGGAATCTGGTATGATGCTGATCGTGGAGTTTATCGCGGCGGATCAGAAGCCAGAGCCGACGGACAGGCTGTCGGATATTAACCTCGTTTCGGTTAAACCATCCCGCACAAATGGTTAGTCGATTTCTGAGACAAAAACTTAGGAGCTACCTGAAAAATAGCGTTTATATGAAACGATAGCCCGCTTAACACTGTTAATATGGTATAGATTAAATCATTAATTAACAAGGAGAAATAATGTTAGACAAACTAGGTTATCTCGCAGCAGGCTTAGGAATTACCTCAATCGCAGCAAGTGTGGCATCGTGGTACGCAGAAAAGGGAGACGACGACGCAGAAAATGCACACGCAGAACGTACAGGCATCTTTATCGGCTTATGGCCGCAAACGTTTTTCGCACTGGCCATTGTTTTATTCAAGCTAAAAGAAATGGGACATGAAAAAGATGTCCAGCGATTATTGAAAAAGCTCGAAGGCAAAGTTTCAGATCTTGATGTTTCAAAACTGAAAGGATAGAATAAGATCAGGCTCATGATCCAGGCTCCGGTTAATTCCCGGAGCCTTTTTTATTTCTGTGTACCCTGGATCACTCCCCTTTTTTCTAATTTGATCAAAAAAAAACAGCTTTATTGCACAATCAGCCTCTATTTCATGTTTTTCGACACCTTAAATTAATTCCACAATTTAAATAAAAGACAATCTTGTCTGTTTATTTTTTTGTTGATATATTCAGACTAAATACTCTTATATATTTTATTACCGCTCGGGACATCCACCGGGCACTTCACAAAAAAATGATGCCACTATGAAAACCTTCAAAAAAACAAGCTCGCTTGCTACCCTGTTTTTACTGGTAGTATTTGTATCTACATCTTTCGCTTGCGACTGGTGTAACAATAAGTTCTTTATGGAACTCAATACATCACGCCAGGGCACACTGGTTGCTGATGAACTTTTAAACTCAATCCGAAATCAGCATGATTTTGAGCGGCTCGCTGAAGATGCATCGAATTTTGCCGCCAATACCGCTGCCGATGTAGCTCAGCGCGGAACTCCGGAACACGATTTTATCGATATCATCCGCCGTGATAACCGAATGCAAACCCGCGCCACCAGCTACGTGCCGCAGGATACTCAGCCGGATAAGCGCGTACGCATTACGCTACAGGAAGGCGAAGTATATATTGGAAACGGCGTTATCTACGAAGGATTCACAATCGACGGCGGTATTCCCGGCCCGACAATTCGGGTTACCGAAGGCGACGTAGTTGAGTTCACCGTAGTCAATAACGGAAATATTCCTCACGGTGCTTCCATTCACTCGGCATATACGCAGACCTCAAAGTATCTTGGAAACATTGCAGCCGGCGACAGCTCCACAGTTGTATTTAAAGCAACGCATCCCGGCGTTTTCATGTACCACTGTGCCCCAGGTGGACACGCTATCCCGATGCACGTAATTCTCGGTCAGTACGGGATGATGGTCGTGGAGCCAAAACAGAAATTCCGTCTTGAGGAAGAACTTGGCCGCGGCCCTGATGTCGAAATCGATATCACCCAGCATGAATATTATGCTTCCGGCAAGGATGCCGTTACAGGTCAGGGGCAGCCGATCTACACCACATTCAACGGCAGGCTTTTCCGCTACGTTGAGGAGCCTATCATGGCAAAGCCCGGTGACTATGTACGTATCAATTTTCTGAATGTAGGTCCGAATCTCGTTTCTACTTTCCACCTTGTTGGAATCGTGTGGGATTACGCGTACTGGCAGGGGAATCCAGAAAACGTTCTTGTTGGCGGCCAGACCGTAACCGCAGGCCCAAGTGATTCATGGACGATCGAGTTCCGCGTTCCGCCGGATGAAGGTGCCTACACGATGCTTACACACGCCGTGGGCTCAGCATCCAGAGGAGCAATTGGACTGCTTATCGCAGATGATAACGCAGAGCGGACCGCCTACACAAGTCAGCAGGGTCAGGTTTTCACCGCAGAAGAGATGGCTGAATACAGGGAAAAAGCCGTTCGTATAATCAACTCATCCGGAATCGGATCTCCCGAAATTGATGTGCCGGCCGTGTATCCGCAGGGCACTGAGGAAGTTGTGGTGCGCATTATCGGTAACTCATTCTATCCTAAAGTGGTGGATATCAAGCCCGGCACGACCGTTACCTGGGTTAACGAGGATGTTTTTTCATACATGGAGGGCGAGTTTTCCGGAGTTCACAACGCGGTAGCCACAAGCGGACCCGCCTCATTCGCTTCACCGCTTATGGCGCACGGCGAATCGTTCAGCCACACGTTTGAAGAACTGGGAACGTACGAATACATTTGCACGCCGCACCCTTACATGAAAGGCGAAATCCGGGTAACTGAGCCCACAATGATAACGGCTTCATCCGGTGGTGCGGTCTCATCCCTGATGGGCGGTCCCGGCTACGTAACCGGAATCGCTCTGTTCGCACTTATTCTGGCTATGGTTGGCTCTTTCATTGCCGTTATAGCATACGTAAAGAAAGACGACTGATACTTGATTGTTAAAAAATGAGCATCATCAAAAGCCCCCGAACTGACCTTCGGGGGTTTTTTAATAATATACGATCGTACGCTCAAGTTTGTAGCGCTTCATATCGTAATCCGTTCTGTGGGAATTAACAGCGCGAGTCCAGTTTCCCCTGGCATCAAACTCTGTGTAGGTATATTCATCAATCAGAAGCAGCTGCCATTCGCCGTTTTCCCCGACCATCTGCACATGAAGTTCTGAGCGGA
>PXAI01000157.1 GCA_003567135.1 Balneolia bacterium
CTCGTTGAAACCGATCTCGAAGATCAGCGTCAGGAAATCCTGGCTACGATGGAGCCCGGACAAATTCTCGAAGGCGTTGTTAAAAACATCACCGACTTCGGTGTGTTTATCGACCTTGGCGGCGTAGACGGCCTTCTGCACATTACCGACCTCAGCTGGGGCCGCGTAGAGCATCCGTCAGAAATCTGCCGACTCGACCAGCGTCTAAACGTGGTTGTTCTTGAGTTTGACGAGGAGAGAAAGAGAATTTCACTCGGCCTCAAGCAGCTTCAGCCACATCCGTGGGATGAAATCGACTCCAAATATCCTGAGAACATTAAAGTACAGGGTAAAGTCGTTTCTATCGCTGATTACGGCGCGTTCATCGAGCTCGAAAAAGGCGTTGAAGGTCTCGTTCACATTTCTGAAATGTCCTGGACACAGCATATCAAGCATCCGTCACAGCTGGTTGAGAAAAACCAGGTTATCGAGTGCGTTGTGCTTAACATCAACAAAGATGAGCGCAAAGTTTCACTTGGTGTGAAGCAGCTTGAAAACGATCCATGGCAGGAAATTACCGAGCGTTACCCGATCGACTCACGCCACAAAGGCGTTGTTCGCAACCTCACCAACTTCGGTGTGTTTGTTGAGCTCGAGCCTGGTATCGACGGCCTCGTTCACATCTCTGACCTGAGCTGGACCGACAAAGTTTCGCATCCGAGCGAAGTAGTTAACAAAGGCGACGAAATCGACGTGGTAATTCTCTCTGTTGATTTTGACAACCGCCGTATTTCTCTCGGCCACAAGCAGGTTCTCGAGAATCCATGGGATTCATTCGCTGAAAACCATCCGGTAGGAAGCGAAATCAAAGGTACCGTTAAGCGCCACACCGATAAAGGTGCCTTCATTAAGCTGGATAACAATCTGGAAGGATTCTTCCCGGCGCGTGAAGCAGAAGTACCTGAGAATTTCAAGCATGACTTCAAGGCAGGCGAGGAAGTTACACTGAATCTTATCGAGTTTGATGAGCAGGGACGTAACATTACGCTCGGCCAGAAGGAAGTAAGCGCTGAAAAAGCTAAGGAAAGCGAAAAGAAAGCACGTAAAGCCAAGCAGGCAAAAGAAGCCTCAGGCGCGCTGACTCTCGGTGAAATGTCCGGACTTGCTGATCTGAAAAAGCAGCTGAAGGACAAGGATGATTCCGAAGCTAAAGAAGAAGCCAAGACTAAGAAAACAGAAAAGGCCAAGAAAGCCGACGCTGAAGAAAAGCCTGAAGCTGAAGAAAAAGCTGAAACCAAAAAAGCTAAATCAGCCTCAAAGGCAAAAGCAAAGAAAGCTGAAAAAGCTGACGATGCCGAGGCCGCTGATGCAGAGGAAAAAGCTGAAGAAAAAGAAGAGAAGTAATCCTTCTTTATGATCTCTGCAATGTTTAGCTGAGACAAATTCTAAAAAGGAGGAGCCTCGGTTCCTCCTTTTTTTTGTTTACTATTTTAAGATTTAAAGTGTGATGATGATTCAAAACGCCACATCAGTTTCCGAAACGTTCGAACTGATGAAAACGAAACTTGGTAAAGTTGTTCCTGAATCTGAGCTTTATGTAAAGTCAGAAATTGCTTTTGAAATCAATAAGATTAAGAAAGAGAAAAACGCGGTTATTCTGGGTCACAACTACATGGAACCGGCGCTGTTTCACAGTATCCCGGATTATGTGGGCGATTCGCTTGGCCTCAGCCGCATAGCGGCCGAATCTAAAGCCGACCGGATAGTGTTTTGCGGTGTCCGATTTATGGCCGAGACGGCAAAGATTCTGAATCCAAACAGAATGGTACTTTTGCCCGCAAAAATTGCCGGCTGTTCGCTTGCGTCATCCATCACGGCTGAGGATGTAAGAAACCTGAAACAAAGATATCCCGGTGTTCCTGTGGTCACCTACATCAACACATATGCTGATGTGAAGGCTGAGACGGATATTTGTTGCACATCAAGCAACGCGGTGGATATTGTTAATCAGCTGGATTCCGACATGGTAATCTGCCTGCCGGATGAGTTTCTGGCGAAAAACGTGGCGCGCGAAACCGGAAAAAAAGTTATTATGCCGGGCGATGCGTTCAAACGAAATACGCCAAAAGAATCGATGGTCGTGTGGGATGGCAAATGCGAGGTTCACGAAATGTTTACCGTTTCAGATATCGAATCAGCGCGCGCCCAGTTCCCGGATACCGTTGTGGTGGCTCATCCCGAGTGTCCGCCTGATGTAGTGGAAGCATCTGACTACAGCGGATCTACAACGGCCATTGTGGACTACGTGGCAAAATCTGACGCCAAACGATTCCTCATTCTAACTGAATGCAGCATGAGCGATAATATCGCGGCAGAAAATCCAGACAAGGAAATGCTGGGCCTCTGCAGCGTTCGTTGCCCGCACATGAACGAGATTACGCTTGAAGATACGCTCACGTGTCTGCGCGAAGACAGATACCAGATTGAGCTGGAAGAGGAAGTGCGTGTAAAAGCGAAAAAATCACTTGATAGAATGCTTGAGATGAGCAAATAGATTGTGTGATCAAAAAACTCCAGACACAAAAAAAGGCGCTCATTGGCGCCTTTTTTGCTTTAGTAATTATCTGATGCTTACTTCTCTTTAGTAAACCAAATTATGTTATCCTGAGAATTTCTGCTGCTTCTGATCTTACTTCCGGTTTCACGGTTGTAGGTGTAAACAACGTTTCTCATGGAGTTCAACTCTTTATCATTAGTATAGGAGACCTGAATAGCTTTTGACCCGCCCGGTTCGAGCTGATCTAATTTATCAATGAGGTCTCTGAACTTGGATGATCTTTTCTTGGAAGATTTAATCTCCGACCGATCAACAACTTTTATTCTTAGTGCCATTTTCCTGAGTGTTAATATTGAGGTTAAGTATATTTAAAGATAAAGATTATCTGATTGGTATACAATAACATTAATTATCCATCCAAATCAGGGTACATGAACAGTGTTGAGAATCTTTTTGATAATATCTTCAGTATTGACCTCTTCTGCTTCGGCTTCGTACGTTAATATAATCCTGTGCCGTAAAACGTCCATCGCAATTTCGCGAACATCATCAGGAGTTACATAACCGCGGTGTTGCATAAATGCATGGGCTCTTGAAGCAAGGTTTAGATTTATAGATGCTCTTGGTGATGCTCCAAAACTTATAAGCTGTGTCAATTCGCTTAGCCTGTATTTTTGAGGGTCACGCGTGGCGAATATCAGATCAATGATATACTGTTCCACTTTTTCATCCATATAAATATCATTAATCGTTTCCCGCGCATTTTTGATTTCATCCGGAGTTGTTACCGCTTTTAACTCGGCTTTTTTCCCGGTGCGGGCCATCCTCCGCATAATTTCAAGCTCTTCTTTATCAGTAGGGTAGCCTACGTTCAGCTTGAGCATAAAACGATCGACCTGAGCCTCAGGAAGTGGGTAGGTACCTTCCTGTTCAACCGGATTTTGCGTGGCCAGTACCAGAAACGGATCATCCAGTTTGAAGGATGTGTCGCCGATGGTAACCTGGCGATCCTGCATACATTCAAGCAGCGCGCTCTGAACTTTGGCAGGGGAGCGGTTAATCTCATCTGCCAGAATAATATTCGAAAAAACGGGTCCTTTTTTTACGGTGAAATCCCCGACTTTCTGATTATAAATAAGCGTACCCATCAAATCAGCAGGAAGAAGATCCGGCGTGAACTGGATGCGCTGAAAACCGGTATCAATAACTTTTGCCAGTGAGGAAACCGTCAGCGTTTTCGCCAGACCGGGAACGCCTTCAAGAAGCACGTGGCCATCTGTAAGCAATCCGATAAGCAGGCGGTCGATCATGTATCGCTGGCCGACGATTACCTTCGATAACTCCTCGTGAATATGATTGATAAATGTACTGTTCTCAGCGATTCGCTCATTTAGCTTCTGGATGTCAACGCTGCCTGATTGCATAAAATAGTTAGCTTTTTAAAGTGATTACGGGGTGTTTATTGATAGTAATAATCTGTATACTTGCAAGCTTAAAGTTTAAGGAAAAATCTCCAAAAGTTTTTAATGGATCTTCTTGAAGCGCTAATACTCGGTCTTGTACAAGGCATTACCGAATTTTTACCGATAAGCAGCTCGGGTCATCTCCGGATTGCCGCCGCTCTGCTCGGTCAGGATCTTGATCCGGATCTGACCTTCGATATTATGGTCCATTTCGGTACGCTGTTTAGCGTTTTCGTGTACTTCCGTGAAAAACTCGCTGATTTGCTGCGCTCCGTCGCCCGGATTCTCAAAAGTCCGGTGTACTGTTTTCAGAACTGGGACAACGACTACGCCCTGCGTTTTAATGTTTACGTTGTTGCAAGTATGATTCCGGCCGCAGTTGCCGGTTTTACGATACGGGAATTTGTTGAAACCGCATTTGCTAATCCAATTGCCATTTCCGCCATGTTCATGGTTACCGGTACGTTGCTCTACGCAACAAAGTTTTACGGAATGGGAGAGAAGGGCCTTACGCTGAAAAACACTTTCCTCGTTGGTATTGCTCAGGCCGCCGCGTTGCTGCCGGGTATCAGCCGTTCAGGGATTACCATCTCGGTTGCCGTCTTTCTGGGAATCCGCAGAAACGACATCGCGGATTTTACTTTTATCATGATGATTCCCGTAATCATCGGAATGACGCTCAACGATATGCTGAAAATTCAGGTTGAAGGTTTGCCGGAAGGAATGTTATGGCCGCTCGTCATTGGTTTTTTTACAGCCGCAATTTCCGGTTACTTCGCTCTTAAGTATCTGATTATTCTGTTTAAGTCGAAAGGTATCCACTACTTTTCATGGTACTGCTGGGCGATCGGTTTATTCGGTCTGATTTACTTCGGGCTTTATTTGTCCTGATTAATCGAATTTTATGTTGAAGCCCGAATGAAATTTGGGTACATTTGGGCACTAAATTATTCTGCTGAAAATTTCTCATGGAAACCTATTTTTTCGTATTTGTTTCAGTATTTGCTGTCGTAACTGCATTGGCAATGGTGCTGAGTAAGAACACTGTAAACAGTGCTCTTTATCTTGTATTACATATGCTCTCTGTAGCCGGATTTTATTTGTTGCTTAAAG
>PXAI01000243.1 GCA_003567135.1 Balneolia bacterium
CAGTTTCTCGCGAATGAGAATTCTCCAGAACTCTGAATCACCCGGTTTTTGTGATTCCGTTTTTTCAATAAACGCGATCACAGCCTGTCCCCACTTCGGATTTTCCACGCCAATCACCGCCGCCCTGCTGATTTCATTCAGGGATTCAAGCAGCGATTCAATCTCTTCCGGACTCACATTCTCACCGCCTGACACAATCCGGTCTTCGCGACGCATCTCCACAAAAAGGCGTTCTTCGGTATCGAGCCGGCCGTAATCGCCCGAGCAAAACCATCCGTTTTCATCAAAAAAACCAGACTCCGCCGGATGAACATATTCACTGATCACCTGCGGTCCCTTCAGCCAGATCAGCCCTGTTTCACCAGACTTCACCCTCCGGTTTTCATCATCCCTGATTTGAATTTCATTCCCGCTCAGCACTGAACCGCTGCACTCCGGATCAACCGTTTCTTCTTCGCTGAACTTTACGGCGGTAATCTGTGCGCAGGTCTCTGACATCCCATAGCTTCGAATTACCGGAATATTCCGCGAGCGCGCGTTTTCAATCAGAATTTTCGCAGCAGGCCCACCGCCGGTCAGAATGGCTTTGAAGTTTTTGTGGGGATGAAAGCTCTTATCCTCCAATAATTTCAGGATCTGCGTCGGCACCAGAGAAACGATTACACAGCTTTCTTTTCCCTTCAGGATGTTCTTGATTCGCGCGTAGTCATCCGGTCTGGCCACCTCAACGGATGAGCCGTAAATCCAGGAGCGGAGCACCACCGAAATGCCGCCAATATGATGCAGCGGCAAGCTCAAAAGCCAAGACTCTCCCGGATCAGGACGAAAATTGAGCGCCGACGCCTTAGCCGCGTGAATCATCTGAGATCTTCGCAATACCAGAATTTTGGGGTCGCCGGAAGTCCCGGAAGTGGTGATCCAGCAAAAAACGGAATCCGGGGAAGGGGGAGGATTTTCTGATTCCGAATCTTCACTCTCCAAATCGAAATCAATCTTTGGCAGAAGTTTCAGAAGATCATTTTGGGATTCGCCAAGCATCGCAGCCGGTTTGATGTGCCCAAGATGTGATTCCAGCATTTTTTGCTGCGAATCGCTCAGGTTTTCAGTATTCAGGTCAGGCGGAATCATCCAGAAGGGAATTCCTGCCGACCAGCATGCGGCGATGATTACGGGTGCCCGTTTGTGGTTGCTCTGAACCGCAACCGGACGGGAGTTACCGGGTTCAATTTTATTTTTCAGCGCGCGGCCTGCACGAATCACATCCCCGAAAGAAAATCCGGTACCATCCGGGAGCTTGAGAAATATATGATCGGGATGTGCATCCACGGTTTATTCAGATATGGTAAACGAATCGACTTTTTCCAGCTGCGAGATATCCGGCTGAGCGGCACGGTCGGCGAGGTTCATATGGTACATGCCGTCCTTTATCAGGTGCGAATCGGAGTAAACATCCCCGCTGAAGAGGTTTCCGGTTGAGAGTCCGTGCGCGAGCGTGCTGTGCTTAACCATGCCGGCCAGACGCGCAACATGCTGCCGCCCGATACCCGATTCGAACAACGTGGTAACCACAACACTGACGCCAAACTGCTTGCTTAATTCGAGAATATCCAGAAATGCCGTGAGGCTTCCGATCAGCATCGGCTTGAGCACGAGTATATCCACCGATTTATTCATGACGAGCTTGCGCGCATCCTGAAAACTTCTTACGGCTTCATCCGCGGCAATGTCGAGCGAAATCTGGTTTTTCAGCCAGATCAGTTCTTCGAGGCGCTTTTGCTCGATTGGCTGCTCGCAATATTCGAGTCCCAATACGTGCAGACGCGATAAATTTTTGTGCGCCTCCTTAACATCCCAGGCCTGATTGGCATCGATCCTCAGGTTCAGATCAGGAAAATGACGCCTTACTGAAAACAGGATTTTGACCTCTTTATCGAAATCGCGGCCTACCTTAAATTTGACCGTACGGAAGCCCTGATCGGCAAAATCCTGAACCATCTTCAGAACTTTTTCCTCTTCATCTATACCAATAGTGGCATTTATTTTGATCGGGCCCGGATCGTTTTCGGTGATGTGTTTAGTGATCGTATTTCCCGCTTTGCCGGCATCGTTCTGGACGCGCAGCATGCTCAGCGCAAATTTTACGGAAGGATGACATCCCGGGCCGCACTCCGCATTTCCGGTAATCCACCGACGAACCAGCGCGTGATCGGTCAGCTGAGTAAGGGAGTCGTCCAGTGTTTCGGTAGAAAACCCAACAAGCGGCGCCGCCTCCGACCAGAATTTTTGTCCGTTGCAGGATAGTGCCACCAGCGCGCCCTCGCGAAAATCATACTCCCGCTGACTCATGATAAAGGGAGTTTTGAAGGGCAGTTTGTATCTGTAAACCTCGAATTCCATATCAGCCCCCCAGCACGTATCCGATGGATGACAACACGCCGAAAATCAGCATAAACTGAGCGGTTCGTTCCAGGGTTTTGTTGAGATTGGCCTTTTCGGTTTCAGTCCAGACCGTCCACGCCAGATGCGCCGCCAAAGGAAAGGTGATGAGCGGTAAAAGCACTCCCGCCGTGAATCCCTCCTGAACAAAAAAGTGCGGCGGAATGGCGAAGGCCAGCAGGAGCATAAGCACGTACTCGATTTTCAGCGCTTTTTCCCCGAACAGGACGCCGAGCGTTCTTTTGCCGGTTTTTTTATCCTCCTCCACATCCCGCAGATTATTCACTACAAGAATATTTACACAAAGCGCGCCCACCGAAATGGATGCCCAGAACGCAAGCATCGACCATTCAAACGTGTTGATGTAAAACGTACCCATCGTGGCGATAAACCCAAAAAAGATAAAAACGAACAGATCTCCGAGTCCGTTGTAACCCAGCGGAAAAGGGCCGCCGGTGTAGAGAATTCCGAAGATAATGGACAAAATTCCGATCAGTAGAATCACCCAGCCGCCGTGCCAAACGAGATACAGGCCCGTGAAAAAAGCGAGCGCCATCGTCAAAATCGTAGCCCGTTTCATCGACTCAGGAGAAACAAGGCCTTTGGAAACAGCCCGCGGAAAACCAACCCGCTTTTGGGTATCCGCGCCTTTTACGAAATCGTAGTAGTCGTTGGCGAAGTTGGTCCCGACCTGAATGAGCATGGCACAAATCAGCGCTACGGCAGAAGCAAAAGGTTCAAAAAATCCCTGGCTCATAGCCAGCGAAGTACCGGCAATAACAGGAACAACAGCCGCGGCAAGAGTTTTAGGACGCGCCGCATCGGTCCATATCTGAAGTTTAGGAGTCACAAATGAAAAAATCTGATTCGTTTAATTGAATAATGAAGGTACGTAAAACAGATAATTGAAGCACGTAATTCGTTTGAGAGGAGAATTTCTGGTGATGGTGTTTGAAACAAACGTTTGTAATTGAGTTCAACGATCATCTCCTGAAGGCGACGTTACCTTATTTGGTTTGCACGCAGAGGCGTGAAGGCGCAAAGAATAGAGCAAACAACCATTGAAAATAAATATCTTAAAACCTTTGCGGCTCTGCGCCTTAGCGTGCAAAATTTGACTTGTGCGGATGCACCGGTGGTCGCACAAACGCCAGGTAACCCAAAAACCGCCGGCTTGAATTTTTATTCAAACTTTATTAATCATCCCGAAAACACTTCCATTCTGAATTCTGATTCGTAGCGGAGCGAAGAACCGCGCAGCGCTTTTTTGCATTCTGAATTCTCCTCCCCCCCTTACTTTTTTAGGCACTTTTTGAGTTCAGAAAATCCGGGGCGCGTTGAAAGCGCTTTTTTCAGTCATTTTCTGTCTTCATCATAATTAATTAATGCCTTATTTTTTTAGTGATTAAAATTTTATGGTTTTATTTCTCATTTGCCTTATTTTTGATCGCGTTGAATGACAACACATTTCAATCAATCAAAACTGACCAACCAAACAACAACGAAAAACCATGAGTAAATCATTTAAACGATTTGACGCACTTGCTGCTGTCAAAGAACAAAGAGAATCAAGCAACGGGGTAAGCAGCTCCAAACATATCGATATCCGTAAAATTTTCGGTGAGAACGCGCTTCATATGAGCGAGCTGAAAGACCGGCTCCCAAAACCAATCTGGCGCGAACTGAAAAAAACCATCACCGAAAACGCACCTCTTAATGAAGATGTAGCCGATGCCGTAGCGGTTGTGATGAAAAACTGGGCAACCGAGCGCGGTGCCACACACTTTACGCACTGGTTTCAGCCGCTTACCGGCTTTACTGCTGAAAAGCACGACAGTTTTATTACCCCGAATCAGGGTGGCGGTGCTATTGCAGAATTTTCAGGCAAAGAACTTATTCAGGGTGAACCCGATGCATCAAGTTTCCCGAGCGGCGGCCTGCGCCCAACGTTTGAGGCGCGTGGTTATACCGCGTGGGATCCGACCTCACCCGCATTTATTTCAGAAAATGAGAACGGAAGCGTACTGTGCATTCCAAGTGCTTTTGCATCCTGGATGGGCGATGCGCTCGATCACAAAACGCCGCTTCTCCGTTCTGTTGAAGCACTGAACAAAGAAGCCCAGCGCGCACTCAAGCTTTTCGAAATTGACACCAAGCGCGTGACATCCACCGTAGGTGCCGAGCAGGAGTATTTCCTTATTGATAAGGAGTTTTTCTATCGCCGTCCTGATCTCGTTCTTTCCGGACGCTCCCTCTTCGGTGCGGTTCCGCCACGCGGCCAGGAGCTGGATGACCACTACTTTGGTACCATCCCCGATCGTATTCTTTCATTCATGCTTGAAGCTGAGAAAGAGCTTTACAGACTTGGTGTGCCGGTAAAAACGCGTCACAATGAAGTGGCACCATCTCAATACGAGATCGCTCCGATTTTTGAAACCTGTAACGTATCAGCGGATCATCAGCAGATTCTGATGCTGACGCTTCGCAAAATCGCGCGGAAATATGATCTTGTTTGCCTGCTTCACGAGAAGCCGTTTGCTGGCCTGAACGGAAGCGGTAAGCACGTAAACTGGGCGCTGAGCACCGGCGAAGGCAAAAACCTTCTCGATCCGGGCAACAATCCTCACTCAAATATGCTCTTCCTGTTCTTCTGTACTGCGGTAATCAAAGC
>PXAI01000233.1 GCA_003567135.1 Balneolia bacterium
CCAATCGCACCGGCCACGAAACGCGGTTTATCAGGATTCTGATCCGTAACTTTTTTTGCCGCCTCTTTTGCAATCCGTGCTGATTCCACATTCAGCTCGTACACCAGATCCGTCTGATCATAATCCGCCATGGAAATGCGGTTGGCGCTGAACGTATTTGTTTCGATAATATCCGAGCCGGCGTTTAAAAACTCCAGGTGAATATCCCGGATGATATCCGGCCTCGTGAGCGAAAGCAGATCGTTATTGCCTTTCAGATTTTCATGCCAGTCGGCGAAACGTTCGCCACGGTAATCTTCTTCAGTCAGCTCATAACCCTGAATCATGGTGCCCATGGCGCCATCCAGCACCAGAATTCGCTCGTTCAGCAGTTTTGCAACGGGATGATTTTTCAGACTCATTTAATGCGGATTGTTCTCAGTTTGATAAATACAGTGATCAGCTTACTCCAGCCCTCATTTTAAGTTGTTGCAGATCAGTCCAGCTCGCAGCCGAACTCTTTCGCGGCCTTCAAAACGGCCTGGGCTACTGCCGTGGGCACGTCTTTTTGAAACGGATCGGGAATAATTTTATCCGGACGCGGAGACTCAACGGCATCCGCAATCGCTTTTGCTGCTGCGATGAACATCGGCCGTGTGAAGTTCCGGCAGCGCGAATCCAGAATTCCTCTGAAAAGCCCCGGAAATGCCAGTACGTTGTTGATCTGATTAGGAAAATCGCTGCGTCCGGTTGCCATGATGGAAGCACCGGCTTCAAAAGCATCCTCAGGCATAATTTCGGGAATCGGATTGGACATCGCAAAAATCACCGGATCATTATTCATATTCCTGACCATATCCTTGCTCAGCACATTGGGCGCGGAAACTCCGATAAATACGTCGGTATCCTGCACGGCGCGCATCAGATCACCCTGAATTTTATTCCGGTTTGTCACTTTCGACATCTCGGTTTTGATCGGGGTTAGTCCATCACGGCCTTCATAAATAATGCCTTTCCGGTCAACCATGATCACATCCTTAACGCCAACGTCAATCAGCAGTTTGATGATGGATACACCTGCGGCGCCTGAACCATTAATCACTACGCGCACATCACCAATTTCTTTACCGGTGATTTTCAGCGAGTTAAACAGGGCGGCCAGCGTTACAACTGCCGTTCCGTGCTGATCATCGTGCATAATGGGAATCGGGCACTCTTTTTTCAGGCGCTCCTCGATTTCAAAACACTGCGGCGCGGCTATATCCTCGAGGTTAATTCCGCCAAAACCGGGCGCGATATTCTTTACGGTTTGCACGATTTCATCCGGATCCTGCGTATTCAGGATTATTGGAACGGCATCCACGCCGCCGAATCGCTTAAACAGAACGCACTTTCCTTCCATTAC
The DNA here is from genome assembly GCA_003567135.1 of Balneolia bacterium. Taxonomy (GTDB): domain Bacteria; phylum Bacteroidota; class Rhodothermia; order Balneolales; family Cyclonatronaceae; genus PXAI01. The sequence continues at coordinate 1,385 of PXAI01000233.1, forward strand.
GGGAAGCGAGGCTTCGGGACCGATATTTCCCAGGCCCAAAACGGCCGATCCGTCGCTCACAACCGCCACCATATTGCCCTTTGAAGTATATTCGTAGACTTTTTCGGTATCCTCATGAATTTGACGGCATGGCTCGGCAACGCCCGGCGTGTAGGCTATACTGAGGTCGAATTTATTTTCAAGCGGCATACGGGACTGAACGGAAATCTTGCCTTTGTACCGTTTGTGCGCTTTAATGGAAAGGGCTGCGTAATCGGGTTTATCACTCATATCTAAAATTTGGTTTACCGGCGACGTTTAACCGGGAAATGACTTGCAACTTGGATTAATTCACATCAAAAGGGAATATATCAAAATCCCGTTCAGTTTAATTAACCCGGATTAAACAAAAAAAGGCTGTGCCCTTTGAGAGCACAACCTGAAGTTGAGAAATGCAGTGATAACGGCTGGAACCTTATCAGGCTTTAGCGTTATCTACAAATTCTTTTACTTTCTCAGCGTCAACGGTTCCTTCGCGGAAACGGATGGTACCGAGGCCGGACTTCTGCCCTACGATAACCTTGGCCATTTTGCGCTGAGCTGCCTTCGCAGCAAGTACTTTTTCACCGAATGTTTGCTTCTTAGCCATTTTCTATTCCTCGTATTTAACGAATGAAAAATTTACCTGATTGATCAGGTTACTTGGTTTCTTTATGAACCGTGTGCTTGCGGAGGGAAGCATTGTATTTCCGAAGCTCAATACGGCCGGTAGTGGTACGACGGTTTTTGGTCGTAACATAGCGGGAAGAGCCTGGCTTTTCAGTACAATCCAGAATTACCTGAATACGGTTGCCTTTTGCTTTTTTTGCCATTGTGCTGTCAGATATTTAAGGTTCCGTTCTTACGTGCTTTTTTCAACACAGCAGAAATGCCGTTTTTGTTGATCGTCCGCAGCGTCTTGGCATTGACCTTCAAGGTAACCCATCTGTCCTCTTCCGGGATATAGAATCTGCGTTTCTGAAGATTCAGATGGAATAAACGCTTGGTTTTATTGTTGGCCTTTGACGAACGGTAGCCGTTCAACGCCTTGGCACCGGAGATGTCGTCTCTGCGTGACATGGATTTTCTTTATTTATTTTGTGCTTGGAAAATTGACAAGACTGTAATATATATCTTTTCAATAAGATTTTCAATGGATTTTTTTTGTGTTGATAACTTGCTGCGGATGAAAAAGAGAGGGGCAATTCAAAATTCAAAATGAATAATTCAAAATTGGGATTGCGGATTTGTTGGCGGTGCTTGTGGAGACGTGATGCTTCGCATTTCTTTGAATTGGGGGTATCGGCGTATCTGTAATATTATTGAAATCGCTCTTTTTATTCTGTTTTCGCCGGAATACCGATTCATTTTTCAGGGCGTCTGAAAGGCGTTTTTGAGGGATCGTTTCCCGGGCGCCTCCAAAGACATGACGACTCGCTTGTTTTATTGCCGTTTTAAGCCCCAATATTAGCTCTGAAACGGCTGATCAAAATAACAGGCGTACCCGCACTTGGAATTTTTGATTTTGTCTATTTATAGACTATTTTAGAGCGCAATTTCTAACACCATTACTTTTCACCCAGAATAACCTGCATGTCTAACAAAAATCCAGCTGAATATAAAGCTTCAAATATTCAGGTTCTGGAAGGGCTCGAAGCGGTGCGGAAAAGGCCATCAATGTATATCGGAGATACCGGTGTGCGTGGCCTTCATCACCTCATCAACGAAGTTGTGGATAACTCCATCGACGAAGCCCTGGCCGGATACTGTACTCACATTCACCTTACCATTAACCCTGACGGCTCTATTACTATCGGCGATAACGGCCGGGGTATCCCTGTTGATATTCACGAAAAGGCTGGAATACCGGCTCTTGAACTGGTACTTACTAAATTGCATGCCGGCGGTAAATTCGATAAAGATTCCTATAAGGTTTCCGGTGGATTGCACGGGGTAGGCGTTAGTTGCGTAAATGCTTTAGCCTCCGACTTCCGTGCCGAAGTTCACCGCGACGGGAAAATTTATACGATGGCGTTCCAGCAGGGAAAAACCACATCCCCTCTTAAAGAATCCGGAGCCACGAAGGATACAGGAACCATCATCGAGTTTACTCCTGATGCTGAGATTTTCAGAACCACCACGGAATTCAAGCTCGAACTGATTATCGACAGAATGCGCGAACTGGCGTTTCTGAATCCTGAGGTAACCATTGAAATTACCGACAAACGCGAGGAAGAGCCCAAAACGCACGTATTTCATTACGAAGGCGGGGTAATTGATTTTGTGAAATTCCTCGATGAAAACCGCGATTCACTTATGAACGAGCCGATCTATCTCGGCGGTGAAATCGATAATGTTCCGGTTGATGTGGCACTTCAGTATAATAAGGCATACACCGAGAATGTCCACTCGTTCGTGAATAACATCAACACGCATGAAGGCGGTACGCACGTTTCCGGTTTTCGCCGGGCACTAACCCGAAGCCTAAAAAATTACGCCGACCGAAACAGGCTTATTAAAGGAAAAATCTCCATCAGCGGTGAGGATTTCCGGGAAGGCCTTACGGCTATTTTGAGCGTTAAAGTTGCGGAACCACAGTTTGAAGGCCAGACCAAAACCAAACTTGGTAACTCAGAAGTTCAGAGTGCCGTCGAGGTTGTCGTTTATGAAAAGATGAACGAGTATCTGGAGCAGAACCCTAAAACTGCTAAAGCAATCCTCGAAAAAGTAATCATTTCGGCGGAAGCCCGCGAGGCCGCCCGCAAGGCGCGCCAGCTTGTTCAGCGCAAAAGCGTTATGACCGGCGGCGGACTTCCGGGAAAGCTTGCCGATTGCTCCATCAACGATCCGGAGCATTGCGAAATTTATCTGGTTGAGGGTGACTCAGCCGGTGGATCTGCAAAATCAGGCCGTAACCGTAGTTTTCAGGCGATTCTGCCGCTTCGTGGTAAAATCCTGAACGTTGAAAAAGCGCGGATCAACAAAATCCTGGAAAACAATGAAATCCGGGCGATGATCACCGCTCTCGGAACCGGAATTGGAAACGAGGAAGAGTTTGAGCTCGAAAAACTCCGTTATCACAAAATTATCGTGATGACAGATGCCGACGTTGACGGATCACACATCCGCACGCTTCTGCTCACGTTTTTCTACCGCTACATGAATCCGCTGGTCGAGAACGGTCACGTTTATATTGCAACGCCTCCTCTCTATAAAGTAACTCAGGGTAATTCGGTAACGGAATACGCCTGGAACGACGAACAACGGGATGAAATCCTGAAAAGGCTTCGCAAAAAGAGCCCGACCCGTAAAACGGATGTTTCACGGTATAAGGGTCTCGGAGAGATGAACCCCGAGCAGCTTTGGGAAACTACGATGGATCCGGAAACGCGTACGCTTCAGCTGGTTACGGTTGAAAGTGCCGCCGCTGCCGACCGCCTTTTCTCCATCCTGATGGGTGATGCCGTTGAGCCTCGCCGCCAATTCATTGAACGAAACGCTAAATACGCCAAACTGGACGTCTAACTGAGATTATTTTATGGCCAGAGATAATATTATAAAAGTAAGTATTGAAGATGAAATGCAGGCGTCGTACATCGATTATTCGATGTCTGTTATCGTATCACGTGCGCTGCCTGATGTTCGCGACGGACTGAAACCGGTTCACCGCCGGGTTCTTTACGGAATGAGCGA
>PXAI01000291.1 GCA_003567135.1 Balneolia bacterium
CGCCGCCACCGGTTGTGGTAAGCGTTCCGGTGTACATATCTTCATCCAGGCCGTCAGCCAGACGTACAAAAACCGTAGCCGGGCCAAACTCGTTGTCTGAATAAGATGCTGAAAGCATGTCAGAGAAAGTATTGCCATCCAGAGAAATTTCGAATCCTCCGTCAACGGTCATTTCAACGGTGCCGTCAGCAGGATCAAGATTATCGCCGGAGATGGTTACTTCCTGCGTCGCAGACGGGCCGAATCCTTCCATGTAGGAAAATCCGCTAAGTTCATCATCACTGGCCAAAAATTCCGGGCCTAAGATGCCGCGAATTTCGATTTCATCTACTCTCCACTCGCGGTATCCGCCGGGACTGCCGAGATATTCAAAACCGATGTAAACAGTTCCGGTAGCGGCAGATAGATCGATCGTTCCGGATTCAACCCATGTATTTGTGGTTGTCGGCTGAGTGAAGCTGAGTTCATTCCAGGTAGCTTCTGTAGGATCGCCGAAACCAACATAGTCGTTTGACCAAAAGAGTTTCAGGTGATTGTCTGCATCGTTACTACCGAAGTTGTAGGCTGTCTCAAAGTTAAGCGTTGCGCCAATAAGATCAGGATCATCCAGATCAAAACCCGGCGAGATCAGCCATGTGCGCTCAACTTCACCGGTATTAAATCCGTTAGCATTGGCATAACCACGGCCCCCGAATTCGGCGTAACCCCAAACACGTGACCCTTCAACGTTTTCGGTTGTCATCACGCCAAGGTCGTTATTATCAAAAGATTCCATAATTGGAAGATCCGCAATAACCGGAGCGAGTACGGTACCACTTACGGATACGTTTGCCGTTGTGGCAGATCCGCCGGAAACAGTAACGGTGCCCGAGTAGGATCCACCATCAAGATTATCTTCAAGCCTCACAAATACCTGCTCGCCTGAAAGTTCCCCACCTGAAGCATTAAGCGTAACGGACGGTGAAAAAGAAGCGTCATCTGCAGATACTTCAAATCCGGTTGGTGCGGTTACAGTTACGGCAGCATCAGCAGGATCAAGATTACCGGCATTGACAGTGAAAGACTGAGAATCAGACGGGCCGCCATCAATAACATTATAGCCAAAACCGCTCAGTGAGCTTGGGCTGACTGACAGGAAAGGTCCGCCAACAGATACATCGCCTTCAACAATGATACCATTTACGCGAAACTGGCCGTTTCCACTGGTACCGCGGCTTCCATTATCCCAACCAATGATTCGAACATCCGCTGATGAAATATCTTCAAATTCAGAAAAACTGCTGAGGTCTAATTCATGAAGCCTGGTATCACTGTCGGGTACATCATCATTAAAAACATCTACTCCGTTAATGGTAACCGTAATAGCTGAAGGTCCAGCTCCGGTCGCTCTCTCTTCGAATGAGAGCTCACTTAGCGTAAACGTTGAGCCATCACCGGTGATAACAAATGAAAAGTATTTTCCATCAGCAGATGCGCCGGCTCCCCAGCCACCATTACCCTGCGCATACGGCAATGGACGAGTCCATGTACCAGCCTGCGCGCTGCCAAAATTAAAAGTACCGGCAGAAAGTTCTAGGTCATTGCCCAGAATACCGGCTTCGACATTAGTTGGGGAAAGACTCTCGCTGTCCGCTACGTTCATGTATTCCAGTAACGTTGTCTGGGCATAAGCCTGAGAGCTCATCCCGAAGGTTAGCAGAAGCATGAACAAAAACGTAAGCAAGGTTCCGCCTTTGTATCGTTGTTTCATATTGATTCCTGTTTTGTTTTAATTTGTGAAGCCAAGCTGACGATAAGCAGCTAAATGATATCTCTTTGATGCACTTGAATTAAGGGTATGCAAACCGGTGAAAAAACAGTTTACATCGTTGTTGCTAATGGATAGATCAGCCGTTACGGCCGGATATGCTATTCTCTCCACAACGTTAATTCTTAGACAGCTACCCTGCTGTGCTACAATATCATAAAAGCGCTTTTGCGTTCTGTACACTTACTCTTCACGTGTGTTTTAAGTTTTTTCACATGTTTGAAAAGTAACAGAACTAAGGCTGATTAGCAATCAAATACTGTTAACTTTGTGTGAACAGACTCTCCTGATTTTCTCAACTCCCCCCTGAACCGCCCTAAGTGGCTATTCTGCGGTTTTTTCGCTCTTCTTTTTCTTCAGGTCATACGAAAAGTTACCCAGCAAACCTCCCATAACCGCTCCGTAAAGCGAGCTGGTGTGCCACTGCCCCGTTATTGCGCAGGTTCCGGTATTACATCCTATAAAATACCAGTAGAGAAATCCGGCGGTGAGGCCAATAATAAGTCCGGTTATTGTAAATACTTTCATAGTCTGTGAACTTTTAAAATAATTTATTTGATGAGCATCATGCGGGATGACATCACCCTGTTTGCCGTTTCCATGCGCACAATGTAGACGCCGCTGGATAGCCCGGCCGCGTTAAACGGCACGGTATGCTCGCCGGCTGACATCATCTGACCACCGAGCAGCGTTTCCACATGGCGCCCGTTTACATTATACACGCTCAAATTTACCGGAGCCGTTTCGGGCAGTGAAAAACGAATATTAGTGGTTGGATTAAACGGATTCGGATAGTTTCCGTGAAGCTCGGCTTTGACCGGAAGATCGGTTTCGGGATCATCCACCGACGTATCCTGAAGTTCATCACCGTAAAGAATAAATGCGAGATTGTTCCCTACCTCGGTTGTGAATACAGTCGGGCCGTCTGTCCATTCGGTGTACTGCTGTCCGTAAAATCCGCCTTCATTCCGCCAGTGGTAATTATGACCCTCTTCCGAGATATTGAGCCTCCAGAACCACTCTCCGCTGATATCATAGTCCATACGCGGCATGATGGAGAACCAGTGGCGCCCTGAAGGCACATCAATAGGATTTGCGAGTATAATAGAAAATCGTCCGGCATTTCCGACATCCTCGGTTATGGGAATGTTGATTCGCTCCAGAATCGCGTTTTCTGCCGGTTTACCGTTGTTATCCGCATAAACGTGGATGTTTACGTGCGTCGGACGGGGCACGTTAGTTTCATTGTATGTACCGAGAATCCAAAATGCCTGGAGCTGCCAGATTTTACCGGCCGGTACTACAAAATCATCCGCTGCCTCAATGGAATAAAGTTCAGGGCCGCTAAGGTCGTAATAACTCCCTACGAGATCATCACTCATGTTGCCGTTTCGTATCAGCAGCTGGTTGAACGTTACCATCAGCGACGGCGCTTCTGCTTCAGCCGGATTTGTGAAAGATGGCGGTGCAGTACTGCGTTCGGCCTGCTGCGCATTTACTTCATAGCTCAGCAGGGAAAGCACTAAAAGCTTAACAACTAAAAGAAATGTGAGTTTTGACAGTTTCATTTTTCGGCGTCCTTTTATTCAGGCATGCATTTGTTATTCAGGCATGCATTTGAATGATGTAAATATAACTAATCACCCGCACTATTATTACAGCACTGCTCCGGGGGATTTTGTGAACGTTCCACCCCTGTACCGCCTGCCGTCCCAGATCAGCAGCGCATCGTTTTCTATCGTTATGCTGATGTTTTCGAATGATGAAAAAACGGCATCAGTATTCACCACCATTGTACCATTTCGCAGCGTCAGCGATTCCGGAAAGATATAGCCGCCCTGCGTAGCGTACACCGTTTCATCTGATACCGGCGTTCTGATTTCAACCGCAGGCCCCGCCGTTGTACTCGCTACAGGCTGAAACTGCACCCCGACCCGCATCGAACCATCCGGCAATGTCTCAAGCACATTTATCGAAATTCCGCTCGGGTTTCCGTTCCGGTGATGCGTATTCGGGTTTGAATAGGGGGATAATCTCCCGTTGCGGCCTTCTTCGTCAGAAAATCCGGTATAGCCCAGCTGGCCGCGGTGATAGCTGGTACAGTTATCAGGATCAGAATCGATCACAAAAATATTCCTCGTGGTGTCCTGCGAAATGGGGATTGGATCGCGATAAGAAAATGCGGCAGGATCAGCGTCTCCAAGCGTAAAAACAGGCACTGGACGATCCGGGCGGTTTACATTGCACGCTATGCTGAAATCATTTATTTCCCAGTGATAGTTTCCGTCGGCGACCAGCGGACGCGCATTATTTCGCATGTTGAGATAGGGCAACAGAAACTCGGAAACGAATAATCCGTTGTCATCTTCATCAATCGACGGCGTATCGTAAGGAGATGTTCGCTGGCGGTTTGTGAGATAGAGCCACGTGTCATCAGAAAAGCTGATTTTAGCCGCCGTTCGCTCCGTGAAAAAATCGCCCATCACAAACGTGGTATCGCTCTCAATTTCGAAGACATCGGCCCAACCCAGCACATCGGCTTCGTATGCGTTAACCGAGAGGTTTGAGTAGGCTGAGTGAAATAATCCCCAGAAACCGAAATCGGCCTGATGTGAGCGCCCGGTGTAAGTATGTCCCGAACCGATGAGCAGATGCGCAAATTCGTGGATCATAAACGAATACGCCCGGTTCCAGTTGCCGCGGTGAACGACCGTCATCCCCGAAACGCCGTCGCGATTTGTTCCGGGCCGCACCAGAAAGCCATCCCCCACTTGATACGGCTGGATATTTACGCCCAACCGCGCATATCCGTGCCAACCCACGTTTAGAAAATTCGTTTTGTAACGCCATACCATCAGAATCATATCGACCGTGCCGTTGGGCTTCCGCAGATGCACAAACTGCCCGTCGGTGTGCCAGCTGTCGTATTTACTCCAGTCGACTACATCCGAGAGCCTGTTTTGCAGCACCCATTTGTTGTAATCCCCAAACCGGGCGTTATCCGGCAACGCACCTTCGGGCGGACCAAGAACGTACGCCACATCCCCCGTAACCTTCATTCTTCCCTGACTCGCATCCCGGAAATAAGCTGTTACGTTTTCATAAGATGTGCCCGGCAATTCCTGATCCGGCGCGTCGATAAACTCACGCATAAACGGCAGCAGCGCTGATTCATCAAAGGGATCATCCGGATTGGGGAAAGCGCCCTCCTCCCTGTTCAGCGGCCAGGGGCGCCAATCGTCATCGGGCAGATCCGGTGTAACAAAAACGACCAG
>PXAI01000026.1 GCA_003567135.1 Balneolia bacterium
GGATTGTTTGTATCGAAAATGGCGATACCATCCTGGGTTGGATAATAGAGCCTTCCGTCATCATCCAGATGAAAACTGTTTGTTGTTCCGCCGTTACACTCTTCGTGTGCCATACCGTCAATACGGCCAAAAACCACGGGAGTGATGTAGCTTGTTTTGCCGTTGAGGTAATCGTTAAGTTCGGCTTTATTTACGTAAAATACACCACGGTTGGAGCTCATCCACATTTTGCCTTTTCTGTCTTCAATAACGCTGTGAACCACATCTTCGAACATTCCGCTTGCAGAATTTGCCGTGGCAAAGGAGCCATCCCTGAACCGGCTGATTCCGTTTCCTTCCGTTGTAAACCAAACGGTACCCTCATCATACTGGTCGATATAAATTCCGCGAACGTTGTTTAGTCCGAGGCCGTCCGATTCGAGATAGTTTGTGACCTCACCCGTTTCAAGATCAACTTTGCTCACGCCGCCGCCGATGGTTGCCAGCCAGGCTTTGCCATCATCCGTTATTTTCAGTTTCTGAATACGCTCTGAAGCCAAACCGTTGGATTCGTCAATTCTGAAAAGTTTATTATCGTCCGAATCATGAATAAACAGGCCGCCGCGTGTAGCAGTAATCATTCTGTCGTTCCAGAAATCAATTCCGGTAACAAAGGTCGTGCGGCTGGAGCTGCCGAGTATAACCATGTCTTTGCTGCCGTCCGGATGTATCCGCCCGACTCCGTGATTCAGTAAGTGGATGTGAATAACACCGTCGGAATTTTCATTAATCGCAACAACATCGTGGATAGGGATGCCTTCGAAGGTTGTATAACGCGTAACGTTTCTGTCGCCGTCAATTTTTACAAGGCCCTGCATACGGATTCCCGACCAGATATTTCCGCGGGAATCTTTAAACACATTCATCATATTGTTGAACGGCAGCCCGTGCTCCATTCCGATGGTCTCCACCACCGATTCGTTGAGCTTTACAAGCCCGCGGTTACCGGTTCCAAGCCAGAGGTTTCGGTCTTTATCCTCAAACATACTCGAAACCCGGAAACCTTCAAGAATGCCGTCGGGGTTAAACCGCTCAAGGCTGTCGCCGTGGTACTGAAACAACTTGCCCGTAATTTCACGAAGCCAGATGTTATCATCTTTATCAAGAATCAGATCGTAAAAGAGATAGGGATAATCAGGAAAGTGTTGTTTGGGGTACAGAGGATTATATCTGTCAAAAACGTATAACCCTTTATTACTGGACAGGAATATGTGCGTGTCGTTCGATATAATCCGTTCAAACTGATGGTCGGCTGAAAAGTTGAATTCAGGGCTTATCTCATTACCGTTCAGATCGTAAAGTACCAGCGCCCCATCCTGAAGTGTATAAACTATGTTTGCAAAAAATCGGTTGCTGAAAAGCTCGAATGCGCCAAAGTCTTTAGTATGGTAGATGTGCTCAATGTTACCATTTTTTGAAAGTACAAGGCCGCCGTTAGTGCTTACAAGAATGTAATCTTTAAAAATGCTGACGAGATTGATGTAATTAAGGTCGGGGTCACTTTCGTAATATACCTGCTCGAAACCATTTTCTGTGTATCTGAAAAGCCCGTTTTGCGTTGGGAAATAAACAAGCCCTTCATGTTTTGCCAGGGGCTGGGTAAGTACGCCTCCTTCAAACCCGTTGGTTTCGTCGTAGAAGGTGAATTCCTGATCGCGGTATTTCATTACCCCGCCGTACTCTGGATAGAACCAGATATTACCAAACTTGTCTTTTTCAGCGCCAGCGAATCTGTTGCTGTGAATTCCGGGCAGGTTCTGGTTGTTGAAAATCTTGAAGTGCATGCCGTCGAAGCGCGCAAGCCCGTCGTAGGTAGTAATCCAGAGGTATCCCTGATCATCCTGAATGATCGTGCCAACGGCGTTAACCGGCAGGCCATCATTGGTATTCCAGCTGCTCAAAGTAAATCCCTTATGATGCGGATCTGCATCAACACCCTGAAACACCGAAAATAGTGCCGTCGTAATTGTTAGAAGTAAAAAAAGCACTGTAGAATTTGTCTGTGAATGGCGGAAAATAATTCCTATTCAATAAAACAGCTAACTATTTGTAAAAATTAATTTTGTAAAGATGAGGCCTCGCGTGAATTCGAAAAGCCAGCTAACGCTATGAGGTTGATTCTATTACCTCAGATGAAAACGATATCGCACCTCATTGTTCAGCGATCTTTATGCTAAATTAATCTTTATAACCTGACCGCAACACACGGTTTAGTGTGTCAAGGCCTGACTTCATTAAAATGATTCAGAACCACTTTTTATTGTCTGCAGCAGAAAGATTTGACACTGCATTTGAATTAAAATGTGCCGCAGGTCGAAATTCCCGGTGAACTATCATTTTGATTTGCCATCTACATCCCTAAATTAAACGGTATATGAATCAGCACATAAGGAAAAGTCATGGGAAAAAGGGAAGATAGAAAAGAAGGAGACCAGAGCAGTAAGAGCAGTTTATCGGAGAATATTGCCTTTTTCAGGAAGGTTTCGGAGCGCATCATGGCGAAGATGCCGCTGGATGAACTGCTGAATGAAATTATCACCTACAGTAAAAAACTGATCGGTGCGGAGGCGTCGTCGTTGTTGCTTTATGATGCCGAAACGGATCGCCTGAACTTTATCATCGCGCAGGGTTCAAAAGGGGTTATGCTTACCGATACCTACGTAAAACCCGGCACCGGAATTGCGGGATGGGTCGCCCAAAAAAAGGAAACTCTCAAAATTGATGACTGCTATGAAGATGATCGTTTTGATCCCTCCTATGATAAAAAAACCGGATTTCACACCCGAAATATGATCTGTACGCCGATGATCCGTAAAGGAGAACTGGTAGGCGTGATTCAGGTGATTAACAAAAAAGATGATGAAGATTTCGACAGTACGGATGTGGAAATGATCGAAGCGCTGGCGGCGCAGTGCGGAATCGCGATTGAAAATGTGCGGCTCAGTGAAATTGAGGTGAAGTCGGAGATCATCAACCGGGAGCTGGAAACCGCGCGGAAAATTCAGCAGTTTATTTTGCCGTCGTCTCTGCCGGAAATCAATAATCTTGATCTTAAATTCAGCCTGGAGCCGGCCAAAGAGCTCGGGGGCGATTATTATAATGTGTTCAAAACAGACTCAGGAAAATACCTGATCGTCATTGCCGACGCTTCGGGAAAAAGCGTATCCGCCTCGCTGATTGTCTCTGCGGTCGACTCCTTTCTGCGAACCACGCTGCTTCTGGATCATATCGATCTGGATCTGGTAGCGATGGTAACCCGGCTGAACCGGTTCATGATCAAATCGACGACATCCGACAAATTCGCCACGGCGTGGATCGGGTTATATGATGATGAAACCTCAGAGCTGGAATGCGTTTCTGCCGGACATGATCCCACGTATCATTTAAATCCGAAAAATGGTGAAATTGGCGAACTAACGCAGGGCGGATTACCGCTTGGCATGATGGATGTGCCCTACACAAGCGAACGCGTAACGCTTCAGCCCGGCGACACGATTGTGGTGTACACCGACGGCATCACCGAGGCGATGAACAAAAGCGAGGAAGAATACACCACTGAACGGTTCACCGAACTGATATCCAAAAGCAGATCGAAGCCGGCCGGCGAGTTGCTTGATACGGTTCTGAAAGATGTGCACAAGCACCGCAACGGCCACGAACAAAGCGATGATATTACAATAGGAATAGCAAGACGCAGATAACGCTTTAAAATAGCTTCACAAACCCGCAAATAGTTGTGAAATTTGTGCATTTAAGTTATGTTAGAGTGCATGTGTCATGTACATTAAAGTTCACTTGAGAGTATTTATCGGTAGTAGCATGAAACTGCGTAAACCTGAATTTGTAAACAGTTTCACCATGATCAACAATATACAAGCCTTTATCAGCCAGTTTGTTAGGATGGGCAGTTTAAAAACGTTTATTATCTCGGTTATTTTGTGCACGTTTGGTGCGTACGGAGCTGTTGCCCAGAATTATGAACGCACCACCCCGCACGATCAGTCTGGCGATATGCCGCGGTTTGAAGTCAGCTCGGCCGTTACCGGTTCTGATGGCACTATGTTCATGATCGACCGCCGTAACGGCAATCTGTTTGTTTTTGATAAAGAAGGAGTTCTCAAAAATACGGTGAATGAGTTCAGGGGCGAACCCGGAAGTGTTGGCCTGAGAAGGCCGGTGGCAATAGCGCTGGATCACAGTAACCGTCTTTTTATCGCAGATGACCGCAATAATGAAGTGTACGCCATCGACAGTGAAACGTTTGAGCTGCTGATGAAAATCGGGGATCGCGGACGCGGCCCCGGCGAATTCCGGAACATCGTGGATATCACCGTTGATCACGACGGATATCTGTACGTACTTGACGACAGCAACGAGCGAATCGATATTTTTGACCAGGATGGTAACTTTATAAACTGGATCACCGGCCTCACCCAGAATATTCCGCGCGAATTCAATAATCCCGTTTCTATCGGAATCGACGGCCTCAACTATCTGTACGTGCTGGAAACGCGTCCCGGCAGGGTTCATAAGCTGAATATGGCCGGAAATCACGAGCTCACGTTTGCGCAGTTTTCCGAATCAATGAACCGGGTGAAGTCGATGGTGGTGTTCGATAACGGACATTTTGCCGTGCTTGAGGAAGATACCGGCGCGTTCAATTTCTTCAATTCCGGCGGCGAGCTCCTTCAACGCTCCGGGCGTCAGGGAAGAAATCCTTCACCGGGAATTTTCCGCGAAGCCACAAAAATTGTACGCAGTCTTCAGAGTCCGCACGAGCTGTACATTATTGATCCCGGCGCAAACGTGGTGCAAACATACAGCTACGATTACGAACCCGACGATCCCACGCTCAGAATTGACAAGTTTGAGGTCACCACCGACCGCGAACCCGTTTCCGCTTTTCATGATGCGGTGTTTACCGAAAACGGCCGCGTTTATCTGATCCCGGAAGGCAACCAGAGCGAAGTGGTGGCCCTTGATCTCGAGACGCGGGACGTAATCTTCCGTGTTCCGGTTGACCAGGCTCACCGGCTTGCCAC
>PXAI01000317.1 GCA_003567135.1 Balneolia bacterium
CATCTCAAACAAATCCGAGCTCAGGTACCGGTCTCCGCGATCGCAGGTGATGCATACGATCACGCCTTTGTCTATTTCTTCGGCTACTTTCAGCGCTACGTGAAGGGCGCCTCCGCTGCTCATACCTCCCATAATTCCTTCTTCTGCGGCCATTCTGCGGGTCATCGCCACAGCCTCGTCTTCGCTTACATCCATGATCCGGTCTACGCGTTCGGGCTCGTAGATTTCCGGCAGGAATTCCGGCGACCACCTTCTTATGCCCGGAATTTTGGATCCGTCAGTTGGCTGCGCGCCGATAATCTGCACATCACTGTTTTGTTCTTTCAGATAGCGGGATACGCCCATGATGGTTCCGGTGGTTCCCATCGATGAAACAAAGTGGGTGATTTCACCATCAGTGTCTCTCCAGATTTCCGGACCAGTAGTGCGGTAGTGCATGCCGTAATTGTCCGGATTGGCAAACTGGTTGAGCTGCAGATAGTCGCCGCTGTCGGCCATTTCCTGCGCCAGCGTTCTGGAGTACTCGATCGTTTTTTCGGCAGGCGTAAGGATCACCTCCGCACCGTATGCTTTCATGGTCTGGATGCGCTCTTTAGTCGAATTTTCCGGCATAATGAGCGTCATCTTCAGGCCTTTCACGCACGCAATCATCGCCAGGGCGATTCCCGTATTTCCGCTTGTCGCTTCCACGAGTTTATCGCCGGGCTTGACCTTACCGCCCTCGAGTGCTCCGGAAATCATCCCTAAGGCGGCGCGGTCTTTTACGCTTCCTCCGGGATTTTGTCCTTCCAGTTTGCAGTACACCATTACGCCGGATTTCACCGGAATTTTCTGTATTTCCACCAGCGGCGTATTACCAATTAATCTTTCGAGGGATTTCATCATTCTACTCCACTTTCTGATTCTGAAACGTCGGGTTATAGTAGATTTTCGAGTGTGGTGGCACGCTTTCGGTCAGCCACACATTTCCGCCGATTACGCTGTTGTGACCCACAACCGTTTTGCCGCCCAGAATGGACGCCCCCGCGTAAATCACCACATAATCCTCAATAACCGGATGCCTTTTCTTAGCCGCATCTTCTTTCTTAACTGACAGCGCACCAAGCGTTACGCCCTGATATATCTTTACATGATCCCCGATTTCGGTCGTTTCTCCGATCACAATTGCTGTTCCGTGATCGATGCAAAAATGGCGGCCAATTCGCGCGGCGGGATGAATGTCGATACCTGTTTTGTTGTGCGCGTGCGATGAAATCATGCGTGATATGAGCGACAGGCCCAGAATGTTGAGATGATGCGCAATCCGGTAAGCCGCAATGGCGTAAAATCCGGGGTATGTGCGGATGACTTCCGTGTGCGATTTTGCGGCAGGATCACCGTTGTAAATGGCGTCCACATCGTCAATCAAATCATTGCGGATTTCGGGTAATGCGCTGAAAAAACGCTCCATCAACTGAGTATCCCGCTCCGGGTTACGGTCTTTTCGTTTCGATAAAATTACCTTGAAATCAACTTTGAGCCGGTCAAAATCTGCCGTAAATCCGTCGAATGATTCGTAAGTCCTGGTTGTGTGCTCAGGAAAAAGAAAACCGGTGAGTTCATCAAAAAAGCGAATCACAATGGTTGGCGAAGGGCATCTCGATGCCTGTTTGTGATCTTTGTACAGTTTTTCCAGCAGTTCCTTATCCATAGTACAATTAGCTAAACCCAAATTGTTTACCGGCAAAATTTATAGTTAGCGTGTCGGTAAATTCGTTTCGTAAATAATATGAATTATCTGATTTTATCCAGCAGAGCATTTAGCATTTCTACCTCATCATTGCTGAGGCCGGAGACAATATCATCCATTATTCTATTTTGATCATCAAGCCGGCTCAGCGCGGACAAACCTTTATCTGTGATGGTGATTTCTACCTTCCGGCGATCTTCCTTTGAGCTGCATCGCTCTGCCATTTCATTTCTAATCAGTCGGTCAACAATTCGCGTTACGTCCGAATTTTTGTCCAGCATACGCGATTTTATGTGTGAATTAGTGCAGGGTTCCGGGTGGCGTCCCCTCAAAATCCGAAGGATGTTAAACTGCTGCATAGTAAGCCCTTCGGCGCCGATTATTTCCTGCAGCCGGCCACTGACAAATCCGTAGGTGTAGATCAGGTTTACTACGGCTTTATGGCGCTCATTTCTGAAGCTGCTCTGAGAAATTTCCGACTCAATAGGTTTGCCCATTTGCGATACATTTAAATTTTGTGATAAAAAACAAAAGGCCGCATCTGCTCGATACGGCCCTTCAAAATAAGGTTATTCGGGATTATCCGTAGTAAAATGTCTCGCGGATAATCAGGCCGTCCTTCCATTCCTGAACGGCCACCTGCCTGAACTTTTTGTGTCCCCACTCTTTGTGCTCATAATCGAGGAACCATTCAACCATAGAAACGTTATCGCCAACGGCTACGTTCAGCACCTCGGCTCCGTTAAATGCAATGATGTTGCTGAAAAACCACTCTTCGAACTCGCGGTTCGCTTTTTTGCCCTTACGGTGATCGCGATCATTCTCGCTCATCACAATATCTTCGTGATACAGTTCTTCAAATGCTTCCATCGCCTTTCCGTTGAGGATGGCGTCGTTGAGTTTATCTACTTTTGCTTTGATCGACATAATGAATCAGGTTTTGGTGTTTGTGTTTGGATGCGATTTTGCATCTGTATTTGATTGTTTAAACAAATAAAGTTTAAACACCATTCCTCCGAGTTATTATTTTTTCGAAATTGATTTTTAGAATTTCCGGAAGCCGTGTTGCAATGAAAGCAGGAAGTTGAAAACATAAATTTATCCCAAAAAACAAGGGCGGCACCCTATTAAGATACCGCCCTTAGTGCTATGAGTGCAGATAAGAGATTCGTTTGGTCAGATTTTACCGTTACCGCTGAGGTTTCCGGAAAATCTGATTCCTGAGAAAAAAAATTTGTTTAGTACAGTCTGAATCAGAGCAAATGGTGAGATAATCGTATCCTGTTTCCTCAATCTGGTAAAGAGGAAATCTTTCAGTTACGCCTGAAGAGTTGTTGATAACAATGCTCATTTTTCAGTTTCAGTCGAAAGAATACAAATAGAATTACACATATCTCATTGGCTGGAAAAGCGCTTCCAGACAATTCTAAATTACGACTTTCATTTTAATTCTAAAACTATTTTTTCAACTCAGACTTTTTGCAAGCCACACGCCACCAATATCTTACGGTGTGGGATTTTTTTTCTTACTATAATTTACAAATCATTTTTTGCAAATAAACGGTCTGAAAGCCGGAATCACTCCTTTTTCTCACCTTGTCCGTGGCTTCTCTTTTTGAAAACTGAAAATTTCAGGAAACTGAATTCGCGGTCGCCAAATCGGATCATCCGGCTTTCATCCGGCTTCATGTTCATCATGCTGTCCATATTATGCAGCGGCGTGAACAGGCAAATACTGTATCCGCCGGCGAACTTCTTGGCCGTTTCCGCGAATGATTCAATTACCCGAACCGGTATGCCCGGCGGCGGCGAGGTTACCACAAACCCCGGCGCTTTCGGGTAGTAAATATCGTACGCCCTGGATTTTCTGATCCGCACATTTTCAGTGAGCCTGAGTTTTTTAAGCTTGTAATGGATACCCTGCAAATCTTTCTGATCCACGTCGCTGCCAAGCACCCAGTTTACATCCTTCCTGATTTTAGGGATGTGTTCCTCCCGCAGCCGTTTCCAGAGAACGTGGCGGAATGTTCGCCATTTTTTTATCAGATACGCATCATCATCTATCGCAGGGGGACGATTTTTCGCAATCCGGGCGGCTTCAATTAAAATGGTGCCGTCAGCCGCAAACGGGTCGATGAGCGTGGTTTGGGGATCCCATCCCGATAGCTGCAAAATTCCGCTGGCAATTGCGGGCGATAACCTGCCGCCGTTTTGTTCATCCACCAAAGCGCGGTTCGTAAGGGGTGATCCGCCCACGGCAAGTCCGGTGTGGATGCGCTGCTGACTGTCAATATAAAGCCTGATCACAAACTCGGGCGGCATTTCGGGCCCGGCCGGAACCGGCGGCAGCTGACCAATACCCTCATAAATCGAGATGATTTTCTTTTGCGTTTCCTCCGCCAGTACCCTTATTCCTTCACCGGTCGCGCCATGCTGTTCGGCTCTGACCTCAAAAACGGCCTGCTGAGGAATTACTTCCGGCCAGTTCACGCGCTCGGCCAGCGTATCCACATTCAGATCCGCGATCAGAAGCGGCGGAGCCAGAACCAGATCAAAAGCCGTACAAACCGACGTACGTAGTAAAAAACGGTACAGCGGCTCCTCATCCGCAAAAAACTGAACGCCGTCCTCCAGCATCTGGGCATGCTCCACCCCGGCCGCCTCAATTTCTTTTTTCAGAAGTGGTTCAAGGCCGCTGTGCGTTCGCGCCAAAAAGGGTCCGTTTTCAATCATGGAAAGAGACTGTGATGCGTTTGTGTTTTCGGTTTACAGGGTTGATGAAGATACGAAATTAAACGCTTCGGGCTGAAGTGAAGCGACGTTGTTGTTTGCACGTTTAGGAGGATGGAGGATTGCAGATCGGCGACGTGAGATATGTGATCTGAGATTTTTTTGGAATCGGAGAAATTAGTCGATCGCAGAACCGACCCCGAAGCGGGTCGAATATGAGTAACCCCGGATGCAGAAGCCGCTGCCAGGGCAAGGCTTCTAAATCTGGGGCTTACGAATGCCTGGAAATGGCCCGAGCTGAGATCGTACCAACGGTTACCATTTCGCCGACGGGCCCGGAAGACCGTTGTCCGCAGTAACTTTTGGAGGGTTTCTGCGAAATCGCGTATATGTCCCCAAAATCGAAAACCCTCCATGAGTTCGGTTCCGCAGATCTGAAATCATTCCGGACCCTTCGATTACATTTATAACCCATTACACAATCTCAGCTCGGGCCTTTTATATATTTCACCG